>JANXSK010000092.1 GCA_025352695.1 Ferruginibacter sp.
GTAAAAAAACAGAATATTGTACCTCCATCAAAAGACTATTTCTTTTTAAATGTTGATTACAGTCTGGTTAATGTAATGTTTGAAGACATTATTTGGATTGAAGGATTAAGAGATTATATTAAAGCAAACCATAAAAGCACAAAAAACCCTTTGATAGTAAGAACAAGTCTTAAAGCAATAGAACATGAATTACCCCTCAAATAAATTTTTAAGAATTCATAAGTCTTGGTTAGTTGCCATTGCTGAAATAACAGCAGTTCGTAAGAACAATATTTTTATAAAAGAAATGGAATTACCAGTTGGTGAAACATTTCGGGATATTATTGATAAACTTATCAGAAAAGAACTATAATTTTTCTACCCCTGGGTGCACTTTTTTTGTGGCTTTTATATATTGCCATAAAAAGAAAAATCCCCAGAACAAGCTTGTAATATGCACTGCCTGATAACTGATTTTTCTCCATAATAAATAATCAGCTTTTGCTGCATCTGTTTTGATGAATATTAAACCAATAAGCGAGGGAACTATTGTGAGTAACCCACTTACTTTTATAGATAACGGGCAAGGGGCGTACTTTAGGTGAATTTATACTGAAAGCTACGTGATAATTAATGTTGACTATTAGTTAATATTAGTAAACACTGTATTTCTATTATAAATACTTTTGTTCCTATTATTAAAATAAAGACAAATCACTATTATTCTCAAGCCGTAAAATACTTAAACTAATAAATATGAAAAAAATAAATGAATATAAATTCAGCAATTCATTAAAAATTTTTCTTTCTATAAACCTTATTCTTTTTTTTATTTTTTGTGGAATCATTCGTTTGTCCGCCAATCCTTTTGGAGTAAATACTCATGCTCCCCGCAGGGTTGAAATTTTGTTTCTTGGGCATAAGAGCCTTCACCATAATTCCGAAATACTGGCAGATATTTTTACCAAAGAATATTTTAAAAGTGGTATTAATATAACCTACACAACAGAGCCCAATGACTTAAATGATAAGAACCTGGAAAAGTTTGATGGCCTTATAGTATATGCCAACTACGATACAATAAGTCCTTCGCAAGAAAAAGCATTATTGCATTTTGTGCGTAGTGGTAAGGGGTTTATTCCATTGCATTCAGCCTCTTTTTGTTTTCAAAATTCACCGGAAGTAATAGAGATGATCGGAGGTCAATTTAAGAGTCATAAATATGATTCGTTTCCCACTACTATTGTAAAGCCTGATCATCCAATTATGAAAGGCATTACTTCTTTTGTAACTACAGATGAAACTTATGTACATGATAAGATCAGTAAAAATATAGAAGTGCTTACTGAAAGAGTGGAAGGCAATCACCATGAACCTTATACCTGGGTTAGGCCTTACGGAGAAGGGAGAGTTTTTTATACAGCATATGGTCATGATGAAAATACATTCAACAATCAGGGCTTTTTAGATCTTGTACGTAATGGAATTTTATGGGCCGTTGGTGACAAACTAAAAGCAAACCTGACGGCGCTTCAACTTGCTGACCCAAAATATTTTGATGGACCTGTTCCTAATTATGAAAAAAAGAATCCAGCACCAAAAGTGCAGGAGGCTTTGAGTCCGCAGCAATCCATGACTCAGATTCAGGTACCGGTTGGTTTTGAATTACAGTTATTTGCATCGGAGCCGGATGTGTTTAATCCTATCTACATGAATTGGGATGAACGCGGCAGGTTGTGGGTTATTGAGACTGTAGATTATCCTAATGAAGTTAAGAAGGGTGATATTGGTAATGACCGCATTATAATTCTGGAGGATACCAATGGCGATGGTAAGGCAGATAAGACAACCATCTTTGCTGATAAATTAAATATTCCAACAAGTTTTGTTTTTTCTAACGGAGGTATTATTGTAAGCCAGGCGCCCTCATTTTTATTTTTAAAAGATACGGATGGTGATGACAAAGCTGACGTGAGGCAAAATATTTTAACAGGCTGGGGAAAGCGTGATACACATGCACAGGCATCAAATCTTCGCTATGGTTTGGATAATAAAATATGGGGAGTAGTTGGATATTCCGGCTATAATAATGGCAAAAAAGGAAAAGACTCTCTGGCATTTGGAAGTGGTGCATACAGATTCGATCCAAATACAAAAGAAATGGAATTTCTTTCGACAACAAGCAACAATACCTGGGGCCTTGGCTTCTCAGAAGATTTTGATGTATTTGTTTCTACAGCTAATAATACACACTCGGCATTTTTTGGAATGCCAAAAAGGTATTTTGATAAAGTAAAGATCGATGAAACCGGTGTACAAAAAATAGATGCCCATTACGGTATGCATGTGGCTACAAAAAACCTGCGGCAGGTAGATGTACAGGGTGGTTTTACAGCAGCTGTTGGCCACAGCCTTTATACAGCAAGAGCTTTTCCAACGGAATATTGGAACCGTATTGCATTTGTAACAGAACCTACCGGCCGTTTGGTACACCGTGTTATTTTGCAACAAAATGGTTCTGGTTTTAAAGAAGATGGAGATGGCAGAAACATGCTTGCAAGTGCCGATGAATGGTTTGCACCTATTCAGGCTGAAGTAGGTCCGGATGGTGCGCTTTGGATAACGGATTGGTATGATTTTATTATCCAGCATAACCCAACTCCAAGTGTAGCTTCATCAGGTATTGACGCCGTAAATGGAGCTGGAAATGCATATATAAATCCGTTAAGAGATCATGAACGTGGACGTATTTATCGGCTCGCCTACAAAGCAAACGATCAAAAGAATACACTTCAATTAAATAAAAATGATGCAGGTGGATTGTTGAATGCCTTATCTAATACTAACATGTTTTGGCGAACTACCGCTCAGCGTTTATTGGTTGAAAAGGGCGATCAATCTGTTTTACCAGCTTTGTATAAATTGGTACAAAATGAAAAATTAGACGAAACAGGAATCAATGCACCTGCAGTGCACGCTCTATGGACCATGCATGGATTAAAGGCATTGAATGGCACTAATCAGGAAGCTTTAAATGTGGTTATAAAAGCGCTCAATCATCCTGCTGCTGGTGTGCGCAGGGCTGCTATAGAAATATTACCTAAAACTATTGCTACTTTTCAGGCTCTGCAAAAAGCCAACCTTTTTAATGATAAAGATCTCAGGGTCCGCCTCGCAGCAGTATTGGCTACTTCTGATATGAAGCCCTCAGCTGAAATAGGAAAGGTATTATTAGCTATGGCCGAAAAGGAAGAAAACGCAAATGATATTTGGTTACGAGATGCACTAATTATTGCCAGTAAACTAAACCAGAAAACATTCATAGCTGATTTTAGAAAAAAGGGACTTAAAGAAAATCCTTCGTTGTTGGAAGCCTCCTTACCGCAACGGCTTGCATTTGGTACCCGGCTAAACGTAACATCCTTAAAAAAAACTTATGATAAGCAACAACAAGCAGATGCACCGAATCCAGATGTGGTAAATGGCGAATTGCTGCTTTCCGGTGATATTGAAAAAGCAACAAAAGGGGCTGCAGCTAATGGCTCATCGGTAATACCTCCTGCTATCGCAACCGCTCCGCCTTACAATGGTTTAGTAGTAGCGCATGGAAACAAAACAGAAGGCTATGGTATTTATTTTATGGAAGATAAAATGTATTTCAGGGTAAACCAGGCAGGCAAATCTTATCAGATTGTTACTACGCAGGCCTTGCCGGCAAAGTTTTCTTATAAAGCAGGATTGCTGAAAGATGGAACTATGCGTTTACTAATTGATAATAAAAATGCAGGTGCAGCAAAAGTTCCCGGCTTATTTAAAAATAATTTCACTTTACCACTTAGGGTGGGTATGGATTTAAGAACCGGGGAAGATAAAATTGCTGACTATCCGGATACTTCTTTTTCTCTCCGTGGTTTAAGCCTTACCAATGCAAAATTGGAAATGCTGGAAAGCAGTACACCAACGGTTGCGGTTGCCGTAAAAATAGACCAAACAATTTTTTTAAAAGTGCCAAAAAATGTAATGAAATACGACAAACAATTAATTACTGCAAAAGCAGGAACAACGATTAAAATTGTTTTGGAAAATCTTGATTTTATGCAGCATAACCTGGTATTGATTCAACCAAAATCGCTGGAAAAAGTTGGAGCGGCGGCGGACAAATTAGCACAGAATCCGAACGGAGCAAAAATGAATTATGTGCCAAAAATGCCAGAAGTTTTAAAAGCTACCCCACTTATAAACCCCGGTGGAAAATATACCCTGACAATTAAATTACCCGATGTACCAGGAGATTACTCTTATGTATGTACTTTCCCCGGCCACTGGCGTATAATGAAAGGTGTACTTAGAGTTACAAAGGCAGACTCAAAACCCACTTTAGCAAAATAAAAATGTATGCAGACAACTACCATAACTCCGGCGACAGCTCCTGATATGAAATTGTTTTATGTTTATTTTGCAGGATTTATTGCTACTTCTTTAGGATTTATTTTCCGTGCTCTCCTACTTCCGGAAGGGGAAAAAGAATTCAACTTGAACCAAACAAAGTTAGGTGCAATAGTCTGTGTAGATTGTGGTCTTTTTCGATCAGCATTATTAAAATGGGTTATTATTTTTCCAATAACAATATTGGTGAAATAGTGTCTTCTTATACTTAACTTTAAATTAAAGAGCTGATACAATGCTGTAGTCTTAAAAAGGAGAAGGCGTACCAGCATCAACTTGTTAAAATAGATAAATCTGTATGGCTTTAAATATTAAATTCGGAGTTAGTACCTGGTTATGGACATCGCCTTTTACAACGGCTTCTATACAGGAATTATTTC
>JANXSK010000150.1 GCA_025352695.1 Ferruginibacter sp.
AGCCAATAGTTTCGAGTGCCTCTGGCCGAATGCTTATGGAACCTATTGTATCTCATGGAGTAGATATTTTATCTATTGGTTTTTTTGCTGAAGCATCGCAGGCAGTTCCCTGGCGTGGGCCTATGGTCTCCAAAGCAGTTACCCAGTTATTTCAGGATGCAGATTGGGGTAGTTTAGATTATCTGCTTGTGGATCTTCCACCAGGCACAGGTGATATTCATCTGACGCTGGTAGATAAAATTCCGCTTTCAGGGGCTATTGTAGTCAGTACGCCACAAGAAGTAGCCCTGGCTGATGCCAGAAAGGGTATAGATATGTTTCAGTTACCTACAATTAATGTAGCCGTACTTGGATTGATTGAAAATATGGCATACTATATACCGGAAGATAATCCTGATAAAAAAGATTACATATTTGGAAAAGATGGTGCAAAAAAAATAGCGGAAAAAATGAATGTTCCACTATTGGGTCAAATCCCTTTAATAACACGAATACGGGAAGCAGGGGATTTTGGAGTACCGGCAGCGTTAAATGAAAATACGATAGAAGGCAAAATATTTAAAGAGTTAGCACAAAATGTAATTGACTGTATAAAAAATTTAAGTGCAGCCTCATCGAAAGAAAAAGTTGAAGTAGTAAGCCACTAAGATGCTATATCATAAATGCAGCATTGAACGCAAATAAAAATAATTACAGGCAATAAAAAATATAATTATGGAAATAGCAGATAATATGGCATTGGAAACAATGGTCATAGATGTTTTGAAAACCTGTTTTGACCCGGAAATACCTACCAATATCTATGATTTAGGGTTGATATATGAAATCAATATTGATGATGAAGCTAATGTACACACCAAAATGACACTAACCTCACCAGGTTGTCCGGTAGCCGGAACGCTTCCCCCGGAAGTGGAAGAGAAAATTAGAAATATTGAGGGAGTGTACAGTTCTAAAGTAGAAGTAGTTTGGGAACCGCCCTGGTCAAAAAACATGATGAGTGAAGTAGCTCAACTCGAAACTGGACTGATGTAAATTAATTTAATTAATAACCTCATAACTAAATAATAAAAAAATGGAAATATCAAATTTCAAAAAAATGACACAGCAACCGAGCTACGATGCTGTTACTGTTCAGCCTATGAGAGATGAACTAACATCCATAGGTTGCAAAGAATTATTAACGCCTGAAGATGTAGATAAGGCATTAGGCAGAAATGATGACAAAACGATACTTGTTGTAATAAACTCCGTATGCGGTTGTTCGGCAGGTAGTGCACGGCCAGGTGTAATGATGGCATTACAAAATGGTATTATTCCCGATGAGCTTTACACACTATTTGGTGGAATGGAAAAAGATGCGATTGACCGGTACAGGGAAAAATATCTTGCAAATCATCAAACTTCCTCACCCCACATTGCACTTTTTAGAAATGGCGATCCGTTGGTAATTTTTAAACGATCCGACATTGACGGATATGCAGCCGAAAGCATTGCCAATGAATTGGCAGCTATTTTTAATAAAGAGTGCAATAATACAGGACCGTCTATTTCTGCGAAAGCCTTTGAAAATATTACGCAAGGTAAATACGGTTGCTATACTGATGTTTCTAAGGATAAAGAATAAATAGTGATTGTATGTTTGGTTTCTTTTTATATTTTATATAAAAATTATTGAAAAACCTCCAAATAAGCTAAGTTGTAACTACTCGCCGGATTAATGCGTTTAAATACAGGTCGTTCATTTTTAGTATCAAATTCGCCGTTTAGTTACGCTATGTTTTTCTTTTTGAACTTTGCTTGAAATAGTAAACTAAAAATAAATAAAAAATAAATAAATTATGAAAATTACAGCTCAGGTCGAGTATGGTTTAAGGATAATGGTAAGGATAACCCGATGCACAGATGAGAAAGGACTAAGCATTCGTCAGCTAAGTGAAGCAGAAGGGTTATCTACAAACTATGTTGCTAAATTGACCAGGGTACTTCGCATGAAGGGATTAATTAACAGTACAAGAGGGCACATGGGCGG
>JANXSK010000176.1 GCA_025352695.1 Ferruginibacter sp.
CCGTTAAACCTGGTACTTTTTTTTGATCGCTTTCTGCTGCAGCAGGTTCTTGTCTGGTATACCTTGCTGTTGTAGTAAAGGTTCCAAGACCGGATTTAAAAAATGTTTTTGCCTTTAGAACAACGGTTTTTATCAATAACAAGGAATCTTTATAAAGTTGGGAAGAAGGGGTAGGTTCTGAACCATCAAGTGTATAGTGAACTGCTTCGTTTTGCTTTTCTGTACCGATTCGGATTGTTTTATTATTTATAAATATCCCGGCAGGGTAGGATAACAAGGGAGCCGGTGCATAAAGAAACTGTGCTGTACCGGTAGCCCCGATAGGTTTACCATTGCTAAAAGCTGTAGCCCTTATTAATGCAGGATTAACAATTGTAAAAGGATTTGTAAATAAAGGAGATTGAGCAGTGGGATCTTTACCATCTGTTGTATACCTTATTTGAAGCCCTGAATTGGTTTCCATATTTACTTGAATCGGAGCATATAAATAACCACCATTTGGATTAATCGTTAAACTTGTTTCGGTACCTCTTATTCTTTTAAGCATGGCAGCAAACCCACCTGCCGGCCGCAGCACAACAAGTAATGAGTCGGTGGAAGTATTTACTGTGTGCGAATATAAAAGGTGATCGGGGTTGGTAAAATCATCCTGGAAAATAGCTGCTTTAAAATTATCCAGCCCTAAAAATTTCAATGGCAGCATAAACCGTTTTTCATCGCCGGCATTAATTATTCCGATATACCAGTCTGAACCTTTTCTTCTTGCAAATGCAGCGATTTTTCCAATACTGCTGGGAGGCAATACAACCGTTTCATCCCACACTGTGGGAACAGATTTAATGAGTGGCAATGCAGTACTGTTTAAATAAATAGCAGGGTCAGCGGGCCAGCAGGTTAAGGCTGAATTAAATATTATCTGTAATGCCAGTTGATGGGCACGGGAAGTTCCATATGCCTTTTTACTGTCAAATACACCCGGTGTTGCATCCGCCGGTCCTGCTAAAAATCGGGTAAAAGGCAGGATAGTATTGTGCAATGGGCCTTGCGGATTATAGGTTGTCCATTCCTGTCCATAGATGGATTCTCTTGTTAATTCATTTGGATAAGTTCGGTTGTAACCGGTAGGTTTATTAGCACCATGAAAATTTACCATCAGGTGATGAACAGATGCATCCTTTAGAGCGGCTTCATAAAATGTTACTTCTTCTATTCCTTCCTTATCAATAAAATCTATTTTCATTCCTGCTACACCGGCACTGTACATATCCCTGAAAAAATTACGCCGTATTGCATTATCTTTTAATGATGCATAAGATTTCCAAACCCATATGCCTACTTTTTTATCTTTTGCATACTGTACCAATGCCTTCAATGAATCCATGCAGTTTGGCCAGCTTGTTTCCCATCCGGCATCTACCATATTGTATTCAAAGCCCAGTTCAGCAGCTTTATCTATGTATGTTTTTTCAAGTGCCATGGTTGTAACATTACCATGCATAAAATACGACCATACAGCACGGCCCGGTTTTATCCAGTTTGCATGTTGTAAATTACTATCCGGAGCTAGATTTAGATTTTGAATAATGTCGGTATTCACGAGCCCGTTTAGATCGTTACTGATCATTGCTACCCGCCAGGGTGTTACAATCGTATCCTTTATTTTCCAGCCGGTTGAATCATTTACAAAAGCAGCATGCAGCATACCGTTGCTATCTGACTGAAGCGACATGCCACTATAATTGTACAATGCAGCTTCTGTAATACTAACATAAATACTGTCAGGCGTTTGATAGGTTAATGGAGGCCCTAACTTTTTTGAACCCAGCTTTGATAAAGGCGTTTCGTGATACAAGCCTTCGTAATAAAAAATATTTTCCTGGTACCATACTGTTGAACCGGAAGGTATTTTCCAGGAGCTTGCTTCGCCTTCTACATTGGAAATACCTTTTTTAGGAACTACATACCGAAAGGCTATACCATCATTAAAGGCTTTTATTATAAGCTGGTACCGGGTGCTGCTTTGCCGGTGGGTGAGGGGGATAACCACTTTACGATAATGGTTAATAGTTGTATCATGTACTCCTTGCCAGGCATATTTTTCATCAGCAGTTGAAAAAACAGGCTCACCAATAGTTATGCTTTCACCAAAGTTTTGCCGGTCAACTATGATACCTAAAGCGGAATTCTCAATAACAGTTTTACCGTTATTATGAACATTGTACATCAGCCTCCCCATGCTATCAGGATAAACAACTATCGCTATTTTGCCATCGGGGCTTAGCAGTGAAACAGGTGCATTTTTTTTTGTACAGCTTGTGAGGATAAACACCGTCATCATCAGCAGTAAATAAATACTATCGAAGCAATACCTGCAGCGAATGCCGGTATTGCTGAAAAGTTTTTCATACATATTCATAACTAGCAAATGATTTTTCATACAATTTTTTCTTCAACGGCAGTTTCAAACCGCTGTAACAGATTTCAATTTTAGTAAGCTATAACTATTTATTGTACCGGCAGTATCACCACATCTTTTTGTCTTGATGCCGGTGTTACTTTAAGTTGATGTAGTTTTCCCTTTAATAGTTTTCCTTCCACCATTGTATTATTTGGTGCAGGAAACCTAAAAGACACATCCCAATCTTTTGGCCATGCCGGGAACAATAAAATCTTGTTCTTATCTGTTTGCATCAGCATAGCCTGTAAAGTTAATTGCCCAACTCCTCCATGGTCAAGGTCGGGCAGTCCATCATCGCCGGGGCCCCACATGGCGGGAAAAGCATACGCTTTATTCCAGTCCGTCATGCGTTTAGAAACGCCCTTTGCAGCTGCAGTTGCAAGGCCGAGATAAGCAGCCTGTGCATCATCCTGGTACCAACAAAAACTCTCTTTATTGGTGCGAAGGGCGAAAGTATTTCTTGCAATTTCCAAGGAGGGCTTTTGTACCCCATATATCCGAAAAGGAAATACTGCATACAGCTCCGGATTTTCAGTATTAAAACTTTCGGTAACAGTTTTTGCAGGAAGCAATATTGCTTTGCCATCAATGTTTTTCATTGGTAAAGCAGGTAAATCGTTCAGGGTTTTTCTCCAGGCAATTCGTTGTTGCCACGTTATGATGCTCTGTGGAAAATCAAGTAATTGCGATAGTACATTTTGCAGGCCTGCAATTTCGGGCATTGGGTTGATAGTTGTTTGCCAGGTCTCTAAAGATTGGGATGGATCAAACAATATTTTTCCATCTGTGCCCCGTTTCCAGTGTTCATCATAAAATTGAATTACTTCACTTGCTATGGAGAGTAATGTATCTGTAAGAAAATGTTTATTATTTGTAAGCTGGTATTGCTGTAACATCATGGCGGTAAGTTCTAAACCACTTGACCAATGACGGCGTATGTAAGGATTGGTAACAAAACCTGTTGTAACCCCATCCCTGTTAAAGCCATAGTCTCCATTTGAATAGGTTCCCCAGGCATAAGATGTTTCAGAAAAAAATGCGCCTTTGTGGCCATAATACAATGCTGTTCTTTTTTTAACCAGCGGTAACGCCTTAAGATATGTAGCATAAAAGGGAGAGAGAATATCATAATCACCAGCGTTGATAGCAGGCCAGTAAGCAAGCCTTATATTTTGAAACCAATTGGCGGTTCCCCACCTGCGAAAATCTGCATCATGTTCATTGGGCACAGTAAAAATGGAACCATTAAATTTTATCCAGCCTTTGCCACGTCCGCCACAGGCTGTAAGGTAACGTTGTAAATTATAGCTACGGGTAATAACAGCACCGGTGTCAGTAGCCGTATGAATGTTGATATAACTGCGGTTCCAAAATTGATTCCACCACTGCTCATGCTTGCTGCGGCATTGTTCAATAGTCAATTTTTCAATACCTGCTTTTTGTATGCTCAATGCACGCAGCCATAATGCGGGTGTGGTAGAGATTTTGCTCAATACAGTAACCGCAATATTTTGTGTTATTACTCCTTGCTCAGAAATAAGCGTTGTATCGTTTTGTGCCTTAAGTCCATTGCCATAAATAACAGCACCAAATATATTATTTAACAGTGGATCTGTTTGCGTTTTGGTGAGCTCCTCAAGCCCCTGCAGCTTTAATGTAAATGGCCAGCAGGAATGTTTATTGTGATGATACCAGGTGATGGTATTATTTTGTTCAGCAAGAATACTGTCGGGATATTGAATGGTAGTTTTACCCGATTTACTTCCATCAAAACCATCCTGGTAAGGATCACTGAAGGATAGATCTTGTAAAGTATGTTCCTCCCGGCGCCAGTTTTGTAACTGAACTGTTGAAGTAAATTTTTTATCTCCTGTCATTTCCAACCTGATAATAGGATGATTGGCATCAACCCATAATCGTATTTTAAATGTATTGTTACCGCTGCCTGTTTGCACAATAATAGCTGATTGCTTTAACTTTAGTTGTTGCAAAAAAAATGAATCAGACGAAAAGGGATTGGGAGAAATTTTAACTCTTATCAGGCCCAGTTTAAGCAAGCGGTTATTGTCATCATAGGCGTCTGTTTTTGAAATATAAAACAACAGATCGCCCTCTTTTTCTATCCACATGCTAACACCAATATAACCATTGCCGGTGGGCATAGCATCGTGAAAATCTTTCCCTGCAGAGTTCCAGGTAATATTTGATTGTTCAAGTCCTGGCACAGTGCTGGTGTGGTGTTCCCCATTTTTTTCTTTGCCTGAAATTGATTGTGCTGTAACGGGTAAACTGTACTGCAATTGTAGCAATGTGCAACATAATAAAACGACTAAATATTTCATTAAATTTTATTCCTTATTAAACACTTCAAATGTTACTTATTAAAAAAATAGGATAATTTAAAACTAAAAATTTGCACAGAGGGAGCAAGTTTTAAAATAAAGTTAGTGTATAATACCTTAAGAAACCTGGGTTAATAACACGCAAACGGTTGCGCCAATATGGCGCAAGAAAACGTTTCAAAATTATAAAGGATCTTGTATTAGCGCAAGCATATCCGGAAGTTTTTGTGAGTTGGTATGCTCCAATACAACCTTCTCTAAATTGATGAGTTGCTTCCACCATTAAAGAAAAAAAATGATTTTTTTCTTTAAATACTTTATTACTTACCAATATTGTCAATTATGATTAATATTGCTACTAAAAAAATCCACCTAATAACTTTGTTCGTATTTTAGTAATTACAAAGAAAAATGTTACTATATTTTTAATAACTATTTTTTATAATTTAACTATTTACAAATTGATTTTTAAATATTATTCTATCCTAATCTGTATGGCACTATTGCCTTTCATTTCTAGCTGTGCATTTAAACGTGTTACCCGGTCTAAAAATATTACTTATCTCTCGCCAGATAGTTTGCAAAACAAGCCAGAAGAAAAATTAAATATTTTTGCTCCTCATAACAGGGATACTTTAAAAAATGTATTGGTATTTGTTTATGGCGGAAGCTGGAATTCGGGAAAACGATCTTTGTATAATTTTTTTGGCAGTCGTTGGGCACGTAAAAATGTGGTTACTGTTATTATTGATTATCCAAAAAGTCCTGCGGCAAATTATGATGAAATGGCTATGGATATAGCAAAGGGCGTTAAATGGATAAAAGAAAATATTAAGCAATATGGTGGAAATCCGGATAAAATATTTATCTCTGGTCATTCAGCAGGCGGCCACCTTGCTACCCTTATTACAGTTCGCAATGATTACTTTGATAAGGTAGGTATTGTGAATCCTATAAAAGGGAATATCTTAATTGATGCAGCTGGTCTTGATATGTACAATTATCTTAAGCAGGAAAATTTTTCTGTGGATAATCATTTAATCCAAACTTTTACTAATGATCCGCAAAACTGGAAAGCAGCATCACCTATTTACCATCTTCACATTGGCATGCCACCGATGCTGATGTATGTTGGCGAAAAAACGTATTCTTCCATCAGGCAAGGCAATGATGCGTTTTTGAGAAAATTAAAAGACCTTAATTACAATCCTGCCTGTCACATTTTGAAAGGTAAAAAGCATATACCCATGATCACTCAATTTATTTATACAGGTAATTCGCGATACAAAGAAATTATTGAGTTTATGCGAACAGAAAAATGAAATTAATTCGAACTAAAATTAAAATATTGACTGCTGCTGATTAAAAGTGGTCACTAGTTTACATGGGTTTTTTTAGCAATTATTTTATCATTGTACCACTAAACATACAATTGTCGTAGATAGCTGATCCGGAAAATTTCATTTCTTGGTTTGAGCCATAATACCTGAAAATACAATTGCTGAATTTTGTTTTTTCGCTGTTGGTATAAAATAAGTTTTGCTTACCGATCACTTCGGGGAACACAAAATCAAAAGTACAATTGCTGATGGAAGTTGGTAGTTGGGTGGTGATGGAACCAATTGTTGCGATGCTTTCAGAAAATATATTGGCTATCGAAGAAGCAAACCATCCACTTTGACTGATTTCAAAAAGCCGGATACATTTGCCTGCAACATTACCGCCATCAATTATGTAATGGCCAGCCTGCGCTTTACCATATCTGCCGATACAAATAAGTGTGTGCACACTTCCCCATGAATAAATACCTCTGATTACATTTCCTTTTTCCTGTGCCTGTCCTCCAGCAAATCCAACCCTTGCATCACCACAACGAATGTTTTCAAAAATTAAAATATCTGCATTAAAAGTTTTTCCATTGGGACTAACTAAATAATCAATGCCAAAATTACCTACCGAAATATCATGAATTTTTATACCTGTTGAACCACTTTGGTTTTTTGAGCCATCATAATCAATAACGATACCAGCGTACATTAATCCGCATTTGCCATTGGCATCATTGTATTTATCAAACGGAATATTATAGTAAGTTAAATCGTTACCGGCTGGAGACTTAAATTGGCCGGTAATGGAAATATTATTTATTTCAGTACCCTTGTTTACCTGCAGTCCAATAGCATAGTCATCGGTTGAAGTATACCGTAACGTTGTTCCGTTGCAACAGTCCCAAAAAGAGGTTTCACCATATAGGTGGATGGTTGCCCCGACATATTCCCCTTTATAAATACTGGCGATGATTAACGGCTTACTAAAATCATATACCCCTTTTGGTATAATAAAATCACGAAGGGCTTCTTTATTATCAAGTATTGTATTGATGCCTTTTTGTAAAGCAACACTATTATCCTTTACCCTGCCAGCACCAAACCATTTAGCACTAAAGGCTGTACCATAAGTTCCTTCGGGTTGTAGGGTTAAGTTGGTATCAAATATCCATTGTCCTAACGCTGCATCAATAATGCCTCCTTTAATTGTCCCCTTGCCGGTGATATGCCCCTTGCTGCCAAATTTAAGAATAGCTCCCGAAGGAATATTCCAGGTGTTATTGATAGTGGTGTCTTTATTGATAAAAATATCTTGCGAAAAAGTTTTGTTGGGATAAGATAAAAAGATAAGAGCAAAAAAGAAGAGGCTGATTTTCATATAATGATTTTATAGGACTAATAAAAATTAGTGATTATTTTACAATTGAAAAAATAATGCCACAATTTACTTAGATGAAGTGATTAGCCGAACAAAGCCACCATTTTGTCATTTTATTTTTTACCTAATGAAATAAAAGAGTTAGCTGCCTCTAGAAATGGAATTTTTAATAAAAAATTACTACCAATCGAAATAATTTGAATGAAAAATGTCCACTTACACTTGGCGGTGGCGACCATTATCTTAAAGTAGATAAAACTGTCAGTTCCGGTGCTCTAAGCGGTTTTACATCTGTAGTAAGCGGGACTTTGAGCAATTAAATTTTTATTAATATGCGCCTACAAAATCTGATTAAACTCTAAGCGTTCACCATCAGGGCCAGTGACATTAAAATATTTACAACCATTTTTCCAGAACGAAAGAAAAACAGGAGAAGCCTCTAGTACTGTAAAGCCGGCGTTTTTCATTTCATTGAAAGCTTCATCAATATCAGTTACATCAAAAGCAATATGATCAATATGGCCATTTTTTCTGTTCCTTATTTCTGCTAGTTCTGTTTCAGGCATTTGATAAATTTCAACAATTATATTATCTTGTTGCATCATAGCAACTTTTCCTTTGCTGCCATTAAATTCAAATCCGGCTACCATTACATTTTTGAATCCTAATTTATTATAAAAAACTTCTGATGCATTTAAATCAGTTACGGGTATTCCTACATGTTGAAGATGATTGATTTTAAAATTCATATTAATCGTTTTAATATTTCATTATTATAAATTACTTTTTTAGTTGACAAGGCTTTTGTACCCTAATTTCAAAAGTATATTTTTTATAAGATAGTATAATTTTTTTATGATGAAACGATCGATTAGAGTATAACGAATGGTTATATTTAAATTTAGATAGGAATAATTTGGATGAACAATGCAATGCTTTACAATTTAAATCAAGTATTAATGACAATAAATACTTCAACGAACTGCAATAAAAATCATGGTTTTAATTTTTTTTTCTAGTTTTTTTCTATTTTACCAATCATACTATTTATGTGTGAATTATTTAAATTATTATGATAATTGTATAATAATAGAGAAAGTAAAAAGGTACAGCTTTGTAGGTGTACTTCAACAATCCATACTTAAAATATTACCTATAAAATATGAGTTGCTAGAAATTAATTTTCAAAATTATACATTGGTGAAATATGAGTGGAAGTCTCACTTATAAAATATTAAATGAAAATTATTATCCGTCATAATTTCATAATCCTTGCACTTGTTATCATATTTGGTATTGGGTTCATTGGCTATTATATTTATAAAATTAATACAAAACTACTTGATTTTGGAGGATAAGTATTTACAGATCCTGAGGAAGCTCTTTGCATTATTAAAATAAACTATTCCCGCTACAAGTGAGCAGGATATAGTTTTGTTTCTTGTTATAAATATGCCCGTGCTTTACGGCTGGGAATTTCTGGAGGCTTTTGAAGAGTTTGATTAGGCCATCAAACAACGGCTACGAATTTATATGCTTTTCTCTTCTGTTGATCCACGTGATAAGATAAGGGCAATTGCTAACAAAAATGTTAGGTTTTTTTAAAAAGCATCTAACTGATGAAAGCTTAAAAAATGGGATAAATAATCTTTACCTATAAATAAATAATTAAACTATATAACTCCAGTTTATTCACTATAAATATTGACTATTCTTACATAAAATCATAAAGTTGTTTTGCATTATTAAAATGCCTTTATGCAAAACTTTTTTTATTTCCATTTATGCCGTTGTAGGTTACTTTGTTGTGCTGCAATAAATGCTGTCGCCATAACTTTACGTCCACTACAACCTAATGAGTTATAATTTAAAATACACCGATAATATACTTTCAATTCCACGTATTTATTTCTAATAAAATTTAGCCCAAAAAGAACATGCCATGAATGATTTATTTTGAGAATATCTTTATGGTATTAAAATACCTTTATACTTAAAACTCCATAATTGAATTTTTTAAAAATTAATTTAAATAAAATCAATACAATAAATCAATACTTATTAAGTATTTCATTTGTTGTGTTAGTAGCAAGCTGCAGCTATTTTTTTTATAATTTATTTGGATATATGGTAGCTGCACTTATTTTAATGGTAACAGTTTCTTTAATTGCAATGTTTTTTGATATTAGGCCTGTACTTGTTGCAGCCTTGTTAAGTGCACTATTGCTTAACTTTTTTTTTATTCCACCAAAATTTACATTTCATATTGAAAATGCGGAAGATATTTTATTGTTTTTTATGTATTTCATTATTGCTTTCGTAAATGCAGCACTTACGTATAAAATTAGGGGAATAGAAAAAGTAGCTAATAAAAAAGAAGAAAAAGAAAATATATTTAAATTATATAACACCCTTCTTCTTTCACTTTCGCATGAGCTGAGAACGCCCATTTCAACAATAATAGTTGCAACAGATAATCTGCAGGCTGATAACCAAAACCTTTCTGAACAAAATAAAGCTGAATTACTTTCTGAAATTTCCAAGGCCTCATTGCGATTGAATCTGCAGGTTGAAAATTTGCTCAATATGTCAAGGCTCGAATCTGGAAATATTCAACCAAAAATGGATTGGTGTGATATCAATGAATTAATTTATGCTGGGGTAAACAGTCTCAAGGAGAATTTAGAAAACCATAAGATAAATATTGTAATTGAAAAAGATATTCCATTTTGTAAACTTGATGTTGGCCTAATGGAGCAGGTATTGCACAACCTTATTTTGAATGCAACTTTATATATTCCAAAAGATGCAATTATTACAATAATTGCCAACCTTAACGACCAAAGGTTAATTTTAATAGTAGAAGATAATGGGGGTGGTTTTAATGAAGATGAAATTGACAAAGTATTCGAAAAGTTTTATCGCTCAAAAAATACAAGTACCGGGGGAACCGGTTTAGGCCTTTCCATTGTAAAAGGTTTTATACAAGCTCATAATGGTACGATAAGGTTAGAAAATATAAAGGCAGGAGGTGCACGTTTTACAATAGAAATACCGGTTGAAACAAACTATCTTAACAATTTAAAAAATGAATAATCCTGAAATATTGATAATAGATGATGAGGCGCAAATTCGTAGGTTGTTACAAATTACATTGCTAAGCAATGATTATAAAGTTACACAAGCTTCAACAGGTAAAGAAGGTTTAATATCTGCTGCTAATCATCCGCCCGATCTTATCCTGCTCGATCTGGGTTTACCTGATGAAAGTGGGCATGTAGTTTTACAAAAGCTAAGAGATTGGTATACAAACCCCATTATAATTTTATCAGTACAAAGTGATGAACAAAATATAATAAAAGCATTAGACAATGGCGCAAATGATTATTTGGTTAAACCTTTTAGAACAGGAGAGTTATTGGCAAGGATTCGTTCAGTATTAAGATCAACAGCAAGCGAAGAACAAGAAGCAGTTTTATTATTCTATGATCTTGAAATAGATTTTTCTTCAAGATCAATAAAGAAAAAAAATGAACCAATTAAACTTACAACGACTGAATATACATTGCTTTTTTTATTAGCTAAAAATCAGGGAAGGGTATTAACGCATCAATTTTTATTAAAAAATATTTGGGGACCATCCTATATTAACGAATCGCAATATTTACGGGTATTTATAGCCCAGCTGAGAAAAAAAATTGAAGATGACCCTAATAAGCCAGTACATATAATAACTCAAAGTGGTGTAGGTTACAGGTTTTTATAAAATCTTTATAAAATCTTTATGTATTTAATCCCACCCCTTAAACTTAATAAGTTTTCTTTGACGAAATCAAAAATTTAAGGAGTGAATTCACCAAATAAAACAGTAAGTAAAGTAACTACCGCCTCTTTGTTAGTAGCCCTGGGCATTATTTATGGGGATATAGGTACTAGCCCCTTGTATGTTTTAAAAGCTGTAATTGGAGAAAAAAAAATTGATGAAACACTTGTATATGGCGGTGTTTCTTTAATTTTTTGGACCTTGGTTTTTCAAACAACCATTAAATATGTGTGGCTTACTTTACGAGCCGATAACCAGGGTGAAGGCGGTGTATTTTCCTTATATGCATTGGTTCGTAGATATAGCAAATATTTAGTCATTCCAACCATATTGGGTGCAACTACATTACTAGCCGATGGAATTATTACACCTCCGATTTCGGTTTCCTCTGCCATAGAAGGTTTAGGTTCAGTAAACGGTTTAGAAAATATTATTGTTCCGGGAAACATGCTTACGATTGGAATTGTAATAGCATTAATTTCTGCTTTGTTTTTCTTTCAGCGTTTTGGAACACAATTGATTGGCAAAGCGTTTGGGCCAATAATGGCAATTTGGTTTAGTATGTTGTTAATTGTTGGTATTGTTGAAATATTTCAGTTCCCTAATGTAATAAAAGTAATTAATCCTTATTATGGATACGATTTATTGGTGCACTATAAGCAAGGTTTCTGGTTATTAGGAGCTGTATTTTTATGTACGACGGGTGCTGAAGCATTGTATAGTGATTTAGGACATTGCGGAATAAAAAATATCCGCATTACCTGGATTTTTGTAAAACTTAGTTTGGTAATAAATTATATTGGACAGGCCGCATGGATAATGCATCAGCCAAATTCATATTTAAAAATTGTAAATCCGGTTACCAAAGTAGCATCAATGGAACTTAATCCTTTTTTTGAAATGATGCCGCATTGGTTTTTATTACCCAGTGTACTTATTGCCACTGCAGCAACTATCATTGCATCACAGGCCTTAATAAGCGGATCTTTCACATTGGTAAGTGAAGCTATGAATCTCGATTTTTGGCCAAGAGTAACCGTAAGGCAACCTAGTAATATCAAAGGACAGATTTATATTCCAAGTGTAAATACCATTTTATGGTTTGGCTGTATTTTAATGGTTGTATATTTTAAAACTTCCTCTAATATGGAGGCTGCTTATGGCTTTTCAATTACAGTTGCCATGATGATGACGACCATTTTACTTAATTATTTTTTATTATATAAATTGAAGTGGAACCACATTTACGTTACATTAATTATAGGCACATTTGCCATTATAGAAACTTCATTTTTTATAGCCAATGTTGCTAAAATTAAAGAAAGATGGATGTTTTTATTTTTTGAACTATTCATTTTTATGACAATGTATGTTTGGCACTATGCACGAAAAATAAATAACCGGTTTGTAAAATTTGTTGATATCGGAAAATATACACCTCAACTGATGGAATTGAGCAAAGATGATGATATCCCAAAATTTTCCACGCATCTAATCTATCTTTCAAAAGCCAATAGCCGCACACAAATTGAAGAAAAAATCATTAAATCTATATTTTCTAAAAAACCTAAAAGAGCGGATGTTTATTGGTTTTTGCACATTAACAGAACTAGTGAACCTTATACCATGAGTTACGATGTATCTGAGCTTATAGATGATAAAGTAATTAAAGTAAATATCAATATAGGCTTTAGGATACAGCCCAAAACTGAATTGTATTTTAAAAAAATAGTGCAGGAATTGGTTATTAACAAAGAATTGAATTTGCATATTCGTCCCGACGGCTCTACTAGGTATAATCCTGAACCAGATTACAAATTTGTAGTAATAGAAAAATTTCTTTCTATAGAAAATGAATTTGCATTGAGGGAAGGGTTATTGTTGAAATCTTATTTTTTATTGAAAGATATGGGACTAAGTGATGAGAAGGCTTTTGGTCTTGAAAAGAGTGATGTGGTTGTAGAGCATGTTCCCTTAATATATTATCCAGCATCAACTATTGATTTAGTTAGGGATGGCAGAAAAGTTTATGAGAAATAGAACTAAATAAAAGCTGTTTTATGGTATATTTATCTACTGGTAAATTGGTATAATTTGTTTTAAAAAATGTATTTTAGTTTGGAATTAAATTTACAAACTAAAATTTAAAAATATGTTATTACAATCTTTACTAAGTGAATTTCATCATGAAGCTGAAAACACCCGCAAACTATTACAAGCAATACCAGACAGTGCCTTGAATTTTAAACCATCACCAAAGTCATGGATAACTGGTCAATTAGCTTCGCATATCGCAGAAGTGTATAATTGGTATCAGCCAACATTGCACCAAAATGTATTTGATATGACTAATTATAAATATGATAAAGGTGATATTAGTGTTGCCGCAAGTATTGTTACCAAGTTTGTGGAAAATGTAAAAAATGCACAGGTTGCTTTGGAAACTACGACAGATGAAACCATGTTTGAAAACTGGAAAATGGTAATGGGTAGTGAAGAGCCAATATTTCCTGAAATGCCAAGGATACAGGTAGTACGTGGATTTTTATTTAATCATTTGTATCATCACCGTGGAGAGTTAATTGTTTATTTGCGAAGTACTGGTAATAAAGTGCCCGGCTTGTATGGACCAACGGCGGATGACAAGATGTAAAATAATAGTACCCATATCAATTTATAAAAAAGACTACAAATTTTTTGGTAAAGTTTTGTAGCTTTTATTTTGCAAATGAATTTCTTGCAAAATTTAACTTGAGATTTACTAATGTGAAATAGCTACTACTTTTTTAATTTTTTTTAAAAAAAATAATCTAATTATACAGCTAACCTTCTATACTAAATAGATTCTGTTAACTTATAGTTCTAAAAACTAACTATGAAAAAATTATTAATTCTTTCTTTTTTATCATCTATCGCTTTAACAGTTTTGTCGCAAAACATTGTACTTAAAAAACAGGTGAATATTACCGCTGATAAAATTGAACAAAAAGTAATTGGCTGGAGAAGAGATATTCACGAACATCCAGAACTGGGTAATAATGAAATTAGAACAGCTGCACTTATTGCCAAACATTTAGAGAGCCTTGGGATAGAAGTAAAAACAGGGGTAGCTCATACTGGTGTGGTTGGTATTTTAAAAGGAGGCAAACCCGGGCCGGTAGTGGCCTTGCGAGCCGATATGGATGCGTTGCCAGTAATTGAAAGAACACCGGTAGCTTTTGCATCAAAGGTAAAAGTACAGTACAATGGAAAAGAGTCAGGTGTGATGCATGCATGCGGCCATGATACACATGTGGCCATATTAATGGGCGTTGCAGAAGTGTTGGCGGGGATGAAAAAGGATGTAAAAGGAATGGTGAAATTTATTTTTCAGCCGGCAGAAGAAGGTGCTGCGTATGGTGAACAAGCTGGCGCAGAATTAATGGTAAAGGAAGGCGTACTGCAAAATCCGGCAGTAGATGTTATTTTTGGTTTGCATATCAATTCGCAAACTGAGGTGGGTAAAATTAAGTACCGTTCGGGAGGTATTTTTGCAAGTGTGGATGATATGAAAATAATTGTAAAAGGAAAATCTGCTCATGGTGCCTATCCATGGTCGTCAATAGATCCTATTGTGGCATCTGCACAAATCATTAATAATTTACAAGCAATTATTAGTCGTAATTTGAACATTACTGAAAACGCAGGTATTGTAACTATTGGAGCTATTAACGGCGGTAACCGTGGTAATATTATACCTGAGCAAGTAGAAATGCTGGGTACAATACGTGCATTGAAAATTGAGGATAGAAAAATGCTTATTGAAAGAGTACGGCAGGTTGTTACTAAAACTGCAGAAAGCGCTGGTGCTTCAGTAGAAGTAATAATTCCCTATGAATCCAGTTTTCCTGTAACATTTAATAATTCGGCCTTGACAGAAAAAATGCTTCCTACGTTACAGCAATCTGCAGGTAAAGAGAATGTTTCTATAACAGTGGCTCAAACGGGTGCAGAAGATTTTTCTTTTTATCAGGAAAAGGTACCGGGTTTATTTTTTATTTTAGGAGGGATGCCAAAAGGGGGCAATCCATTAACAGCTCCATCACATCATACACCAGATTTTTTTATTGATGAAAGTGGTTTGAAATTAGGAGTGGAAACACTTTCTAACTTAACACTAGATTATATGGAGATGGATCAAAAGGTGGTTAAGAAAAAATAATGGTATTGAAATTGGGATTATTAAAAAAGGATTCAGCATATTTTACTGAAACCCTTTTTACTTTATATTTTGTGTATTTTAAATTGGTGATATGTAATTGTATTATTGCTATTATTAACTTTCTGTATTGTTTCCTATCTGCTCAATTTCGTCAATATAGTCTGGGTTTTTAGGGTCATTACCATATTGATTAGGGCCTTCTGTACCTGCAGTACAAGCTAATATAATATTATAGATAGGTATCAAAATATACCATCCACTTTTATTTAAATCATGCATTCTTCTTACCCCAACAGCAATACTTGGTACTAGCACAGCAAGACTGTAAATATTACTTAGTAGTGTAATTTTCATACTTTCTCCAATAAGTGTTAAAAGCACAGAAATAATAATACTAAAAAGCGTAAAGTACCAATACTCACTACGTCTAGCCCTGCCATTAAAGTCAGCATACTTTTTTAATACGGTTAGATAATACTTCATAAAATAATTTTTTTTGTTCCTACTCGTAAGGCTTTTCGGTTTCGCCTCGTTTTTTATAATGGTTGCTGAACTCCATTTATTATCCATCTGATAATTATGTTAAGTTACTTAAATTAATTACTTAGATAGTAACCGTTTTAATAAAAGAGTAAAACTACTTATCCCAAATAATATTTATGCTATTGGGCGTAGTTAGTGTAGAAATGTACATAGACTACAAGATGTTTTTTTATTGTATGCCTTTCATGTTTTGGGGCAATATTAAAACAATAACAATCGTTTTTTACTAACTGTAATGATTTAGTTTAAGTGTAACGAACTTATTATTTTAAATAAACGCAGGCAGCACTGGTTTTTGATGTAAAATATAGTAACAAGTAACCTATTTTTAAAATTCAATATGGCCTCTGATGGCGAAAACATTTACAGGACCACGATCTTTATTATAGGCAGGATTTTTTACAAACTGGTAATCGAAAGCTACATCAAAGGAACCTGTAATTTTTGTCTGATAATATATTTCTGTAATATTTTCGATGCCATAGGTAAGTTTTCCATCCCCAATAATAAAACCATAAAATCCTGCATTTAAAAAATCTCTGTGTTGTGAAGAGATTCCATTAATTACCTGGGCTATTCCAATATTATCCTTGGGCCTTTTCCAATAAGTACCTTTGATATTTACACCAAAGCTTATACTTCTGTCAATTTCTGTAAATGCCCAGGTGGCTGTTTTACCATCATTATAACTTGCTTTAAAAAAAGCACCAATGACTGTTGAGAGTTCCTGTTCAACATTAATACCAACACCCCATTTTACACCGCCATATTTTTCCCATTCCTTTGTGCCTGTATACACATCCAAACTGCTGCTGTCACCATTTTTAACAGCTGTTAAAGTTGTACTGTAAGTAGGGGCCTGAGATACATTTCTAAATATTAGTAGCCTTATTGCGCCTGGCCTTTTTGTTGTCCAGTTTTTTTCTATTTCTACTGTTTCGGAATGTGCTTTTGTTATTTTATAATCCAGTTGTAATCCATTCGCTTTTCTTGGTACTAAAACAGAAGAAATGCGAACAGCCCATCCTGGTTTTATTAATTCGGCTACCAGCCCTTGTGTGTAACCTCGGGTATCTGCAGGATAGTCCCAGCCAGCATTACTCATCAAGGACCAGTTCATAAATTGTGTACGTGGATCATGGCTGTAAATATTATTATCAAAAAAATCTGACATACAAATTTTGCCCACCGATATTGTTATCCTGGAAGTTGGTATTTTTTCTATGACCTGATTACGTCCTGATTCTGTGTTTTGATAGTCCGTATTTTTTAATGCAAAATGCTGTCTGAAAAATAACCTTGCAATGTATATTTTAGGCTCAGTACTTCCAATACGAAAAGTTTCGCCGTTGGTAAAACCAGCAATGCCTCTCGTACCGCTTAAGCCTTCACCTCCGGTAATTTCAGGGTTAAGGTACAATGCCGCATTTTTCCAAAGCTTTCTTCCAACATACAAAGTAGTGGTAAGTGATAATTTCTTCTTTTCTGCGTTGTTTAATAAACTGTTGTCTCCCGAATAGTTTGCCTTAAATGCATTATGAGATTGGTTGATCGCTGTTAACTGAAAATTATATGTCCAGTAGTTGTTACTGTCTATATTTTGTTGAGCAAAAACAGTTACTGAAATACTTAAAATAATAATTAATACAAATATTTTTTTCATTAATATAAAATAATAGTTAGCGGATAATTTTTAAAGCAGGGTTTCTTATGATACTAATGGTTGTTTCAGAGATTTTAAAATAAATATTAATTTGGCTCACTACATCATTTTTTTAGATAACCTAAAATATCAATTTCTGTATCTTTATTTTAAACTTTATTGAAAGCTTTATTTTCTTTTAAATTCAATGTAGAAAGTTTAATTTATAAAATTGGAAAAAATATATTAAGTATATGTTATTAAGATGCTTATCAATTTGTAAATAAGGTGTTATAGTATTTATCTGCAATTATAATTTAAAAAAAATAAAAATCATGCGTATTTAAATGTTGTGATCATTGGATGATTATCCCAAAATTTTTGAAACAATATCTGAATGAAGGCTAATTTTTATAAAAGCTGCTAATCCTAAAATTATACCGATAATACTAACTCCACCTGCAAAATACAGCAGCCATTTTTTTTGAGTTAAAGAAGTAATACCCAACATGGCAATTGAAATGGTTAGCAGGGCATCGGTCATATCAAACTGGTCATCAAAAAGGTTGATGGCATCATAATCTTTTTGATAGCTTTCTGCCTGTGCTTTGATGGTTGTTTTTTCTTTTTCATAACGGTTAATCTTTTCTTCATAATTTTTAATGGCCGATTCACTTTGAGGGATATGCTGCAATTTTAATAATTCAAGTGAATTTTCTGCGATAGCCTGTTTGGTACTTTTTGCTTCAAAATAACTCCATGCATTTAGCGCATTGGCTTGGGCCTGAGACATTGCCTGTACTACATTACCATCCTTAACATTACAAAGTGCCATAAATGTAGCAGTAATGGCTACCATAACTGCCACCATAGAATTTATTTTATTTTTTCCGGCATTTTCAACCTGTTCTTGTACTGTATCAATAATATCAGCCATAAATATATTTTTTGTAAATGTAACACTGGTAAACTAATTTTTATTTGTAAATAAAATGTGTTTCTGTTACAGAAAATAATGTGTCTATTTTATTTTTTGTTATTTGATTTGAACGGTCTGTTATGTTGAGAACGGTATTATGCATTCTCTAAAACAATATTTACAATTTGTAGCATACATAACACACTTTTTAGGCAAGTTTACCGTTATGATTCAGATAGTAGGTTTAAATACTAATTATTATCTTATGTAAATCATAAAATGGTAATATTTCACTTTAATAAAAGGGGAAATATTACATTAAGTTTAATGAGGTTCTTAAACAGAAATCCAATTCATGAAATTTTTTCTCAACTGTTTATTTTTATTTTTTATATCAACCATTTCTAAAGCGCAATGCCCTGTTATTGAGGGAGCGATGATACATGCCTGTGGAGCGAATGAGGGGAAAAATGAATTTGTTTTATTTAGTACAACTGTAGCCGCTACGGCTGGTGACTATACATTCTATTATGGAGATAATAGCGTCCCATACTTAGGTTTGCCGGTAAATATTTTGGCCGGTGCCAACGCTACATTACCAACAGGCTCCGGTACAATAACCTCCACCAATGGTTGTATTATAAACCAGGTAACTTCAGCAGCAACTACAATACCTTCGAATAGTAAAGTACTTTTAATCCCTTCAAATTTTGATGCGAATTATGATGTAACTTCTATATGTTCTTCGGGCAGTGTTTACATAGTTTACATTAATATTTTAACACCACCAACGATATGGAACCCTACCGGAGTGTTTGCAAATAATTCCTTTACTTCCGGCTATTTGCAAATTACTAATAGTGCCACCATGTGTACTTCGGAAATTCGTAGTTACGATAATAACTGGACAACGGATATAGGTGGTAATACAGTTTGGTGGGATGCCAGTGGCAATGCAAACTATAATAATAATGGGTGTACAATTATTGCTCCTGCGGTAACAATAAGTAACGTGGTTCCTTCATCTGTTTGTGCAGGTAATACTGCAACAACAGTAACTTATATTACAAGCGGTAATCCGGATAAATATACGTTGGTTTGGGATGCAGCTGCCAATGCAGCCGGATTTGTTGATGTTACAAATGCAGCTTTAACAGGCTCCCCGCTTACGATTGGTATACCTGCACTTGCAGCACCAGCGAGCTACAATGCCAGCCTGGTAGTAAAAAATTCCATCTCAGGAATTAGCAGTGTAGCTCAAATTTTTGCTATTACGATTGATGCTCAGGTTATACCTGGCTTTAGTCCGGTTGCTGCTATTTGTAGTGGGAGTGTTGCCCCGGTTTTGCCAACTACTTCTGTAAATGGTATTACGGGAACATGGAGTCCGGCGGTGGTTAGCAGTACAAATTCTGCTACTTATACTTTTACGCCTGCA
This sequence comes from Ferruginibacter sp., assembly GCA_025352695.1. GTDB lineage: Bacteria > Bacteroidota > Bacteroidia > Chitinophagales > Chitinophagaceae > Ferruginibacter. Next base: position 20,073 of record JANXSK010000176.1, read on the forward strand.
ACAGGATTTTGTGCAACAACAACTTCTTTATCAGTAGTTGTACAACCATTGCCTACAGCCTTTTTAATTGGTACTACAACCAGTTGTTATGGAACAAGTGCCAATGTTATTTTTAATGGTACACCAAATGTTACTGTTAGCTATACTATAAATGGCGGAGCGATTCAAACAACAACGTTGAATGGTGTTGGCAGTAAGATACTTAACTCAGGAATTTTAAATACGGATTTAACCTACATATTAGAAAGTAGTACAAGTGCAGGACTACCGGGATGCACTCAGGCATTATCAGGCTCAATTGTAATAACTGTACTTCCCCAGAATCTGGCTAATATTAGTGGTAGTACAACCATTTGTGCTGGCACAGCTTCCAATATTGATTTTACAGGTACACCCAATGCTACAGTTAGTTATAATGTTAATGGAGGAGCTATAAAAACTATTTTACTAGATGGAACAGGAAACGCATCGGTTAACACGGGGAACCTTATTGCTGCGGCTACTTATAAATTAGTGAGTGTATTAAACGCCGGTTTCCCTGCCTGCATACATGTTATTTCTGGAACTGCAATTGTAACAGTAAATTCTTTGCCAACAGCATCCATTAGCGGAACAGCTACTATTTGTAGTGGCACTTCATTCAATATAGATTTTAGCGGTACGCCAAATGCTACAGTAAATTATACTATTAATAGTGGTGCTAATCAAACAGTTTTGCTTGATGCAGCAGGCAATGCTTCGGTTGGTACTGGTAACCTTACAGCTGACGCCACTTATAATTTGGTGAGTGTAACAAATGCAGGTGTACCAGCTTGTTTAAATATGATAACTGGTGCAGCTACTGTAACTGTAATGGCATTGCCAACAGCATCCATTGGTGCAGCAATAGCCATATGTAATGGTACCTCAACCAATATTATTTTTTCAGGTACACCCAATGCGATTGTTACTTACAATGTAGATGGCATTACACCTTATCAATCGATTATATTGGATGGAACAGGTGTCGCAACTTTAAACACAGGAAATTTATTAGTAACAAGAACCTATAATCTTGTAAGTGTAGCCAATTCAGGAGGTGTTGCCTGTCTGCAAAACTTATCTGGCAGCGAGGTAGTTACAGTATACCCGGTAACAAATGCTCCAATAGTAACGCCTGCAATAATTTATTGTCAGAATGAAATTACCAATCCATTATCGGCCACCGGTAATAACTTATTGTGGTATACTTCTGCCACTGCACTTGTTGGTGCTGCTACAGCACCAACACCTAATTCAACTATAGCAGGAAGTACAGATTATTACGTAACACAAACCCTTAATTCCTGCGAAAGCATTCGAACAACTATTACTGTAACTGTTAATCCTACTCCTGTAATTCCAACGGTTCCTTTGATAGCTGTTTATCGCTGTGGTACAGGACCAGTAGCATTAAAAGCAACTGCTCCGGGAATGGTAAGATGGTATTCAGACGCCGCATTAACAACATTTCTTTTAGCCGGTCCATCTTACTCACCAACAATAAGTGCAACTACTACGTTTTATGTAACCAATATGGAGTATGGTTGTGTAAGCCCAGCGAGAGCTGTAATTGCTACAATTTTCCCAATGGTAGTGCAGGCAACTGGATTTAATTATTCCCCTTCAACTATTTGTGATGGTAGTCCAAAAGCTGTTCCTGTTAGGGTATCGGGGTTTGTTTTAGGAGGCGTATATTCCTCCACCCCCGGATTATCAATTAACGGTGTTACCGGAGTGGTAAATCCTTTAGCAAGTTCACCGGGTACTTATACTGTTAAGTATGCTATAGGGGCTGCCATTTGTACACTAGCAGCAAACAGTACTACAATTATTACCATTAATAAAAGTACCGTACCTGTTACAACTTTTTCTTATCCATCACCTGTTTGCACAAGCGTAGCAAATCCTTCTCCAATTACAGCCGCAGGGTTTGTTACTGGTGGCGTTTACTCGTCCACAGCTGGATTGACCATCAGTACTTCAACAGGTAGTATCGACCTTTCAACAAGTACGGGAGGCACTTATATGGTTACCTACACACTTAACGCTACCGCATGTACAACAATTGGAATCACCACTGCTACCATTACAATTGTTGCACCAGCAGCACCTGCTATAACAGGCGGTGTACAAAGATGTGGTAGCGGCGTTGTAAATTTAAGCGCTACGGGTTTGGGTACTATAAAATGGTATGGCGATGCAGGGCTCACCAATTTATTAAATAGTGGCAATGGGTATGCGCCAATTATAAATACGACTACAACTTATTATGTAACCAATACCGAGGGGCTTTGTGTAAGTCCGCAGAGCAGTGTTGTTGCAACTGTAATTCCTGTAACTACCCAAATAACTTCATTTAGTTACACGCCTTCAACAGTATGTGCAGGTAGTACAAATCCTACACCTTTAACGGATGCGGGCTTTGTTTCCGGAGGTATTTATTCTTCCACTTTAGGGTTATCATTAAATAGCAGTACAGGCGTTATAAATCCAGCAATAAGTACACCCGGAACCTATATTGTAAAATATGCTGTACCAGGGTATCAATGTGTGCTTGCCGGCAATAGTACCAGTACTATTTTAATTAATAAAACCACGGTCTCTGAAACCACCTTTTCCTATCCATCACCAGTTTGTTCAAGTGCTGATAACCCGCTACCATTGCATTCCGCAGGATTTACTTCTAAAGGCACATTTTCTTCTTCAGCCGGGCTTGTTATTGATGCTACATCAGGTGTCATCAATTTAAAAACAAGTACACCGGGAACCTATTCGATCACTTATACTGTTACAACATCTCCTTGTACAGCAGGAGGTAGTAGCAATGCCGAAATTATTATTAACAATGCTCCAGCTCCACCTGTTACAAAGGGTGGGCATCGTTGCGGCGCCGGACTAATAACACTGGATGCCACCAGCTCTGGATCTTTGAATTGGTATAAGAATATTTATTTAAATAATGCTCTAGCAATAGGCGCTATTTATACTGTTACGGTAAATAGCACCACTGATTTTTTTGTAACTGCTTCAAACGGAAATTGTGAAAGCGAACCTACAGTTGTAACTGCTGATATACTGCCACTTCCTTTAAAGCCAGACCTCGGTAAAATCATTACATTGTGCGAAGGAGATACGGTTATCTTGAGTCCGGGTAGATATGATAGTTATCTTTGGCAGGACAATTCCAATGCCTCAACATTTGCCGTTACCATACCAGGCGGATACGCTTTAATTGTGAAGGGTGTCAATGGTTGCACCAATGCTGGCAGTATTTCCATAGTACCATCCAATACCTGTACAGATATTTTGTTTCCTACAGCATTTAGTCCCAATGGCGATCAGTTGAATGATTACTTTGGCCCGCTGCCTTATAGAAATCTTAGTTTTGTAACCGGTTATTCTTTGCGAATTTTTAATCGCTACGGACAAGTTGTGTTTGCAACTAGCAATCCTTACGAAAGATGGGATGGCATGTACAAAGGCGAAATGAATGATACGGGAACTTTTATGTGGCGGGCAGATTATATCTATAATAACGGAAACATAAAATCACAAAAAGGGAATGTTGTTATTGTTCATTGATGCTGGCAGGTTATTTTGGTAATCGGGTTTCAAAAAATGTTGCATTCCAGAAAATTCGAGTATTTTTTTTAGCAACCAGCTATTAAGATAAAAGACAGCAACTACTTTTAATGATTCATTGATAAAATAAAAAATACATTTCTCCTTTAAAAATATAATTGGTTTTTGTTCGTTGTTCCAAGGATAAATCCATCCTCGTGAATAAAATTGTATGCTGTATACTTGTATATTTTTTTTATCTGCAAAATATTGCGGCGCAACCCGTTTACTGTGATTCTACCGGAACTCTGGTTTTACAAAAAAATAATATTATCACGCCCGAAACGATTCTCAAAATTGAAAATTTAGGTACCAATATCAATACAGAGTTTCCAGAATTACGTCCCACAATTTCAGCTGATGGGAACTTGCTTTTTTTTATCTGCCAAAACCATCCTGAAAATACCAAATACAACGAAATACACAACTCACAAGATATATGGTTTTCTGAAAAAGATAGTTCCGGCAAATGGGGACGGGCAGTGCATTTGGGCTATCCGCTAAATACATATTATTACAACGCCGTATTTTGGATATCGCCGGATAATAACCGCATATTAATTCGCAATGCTTTTATAAATGGTGATTATGCCGGAAACGGAATAAGTCTGTGTAATCTTAAAGCAGATGGCTTGTGGAGCAAGCCGGAAATGTTGAAGATAAAAAATTATGCAAAGTACGACAGAGGCCGGCAAAATGGGGCCATTATGGGTAACAATGGGCAAACGTTGTTATTCTATATGTCGGAAGAAGTAGGCGGCTATAACAATCAATTATATGTAAGTTTTTTAGAAAAGGATAATACATGGACAGAACCTAAAAATCTTGGTAAGAAAATAAATCTAAAGAAATTTAACCATACTACACCTTACCTGGCACCTGATGGTGTTACCTTATATTTTAGTAGCAACCGCCCTGGCGGTTTGGGATATATGGATATTTGGATGACCCGGCGGTTAGATGATAGCTGGCAAAAATGGAGCGATCCTGTAAATCTTGGCAGCCCTATTAATACAGAAGATATGGATACTTTTTTTACTATGGATGCTGGGGGAGAATATGCCTACATGAGCACTGATTTGCATAGTTATGGCGAAAGTGATATTGTACGGATAAAGCTATTGGAAAGAGAAAAGCCTGACCCGGTAATATTAGTTAGTGGCAATGTGTACAACAAGAAAACAATGCAACCGTTAAGTGCGTCGTTGATTTATGAAACCTTACCTGATGGAACTGTTGCGGGTAATGGGGTTAGTAACCCTGCAGACGGCGCATTTAAAATGGTGCTGCCATACGATAAAAATTATTTGATCAGGGCGCAGGCGGATCACTTTTTTGCTATTTCAGAAAACCTGAATTTGGATTCTTTAATAAAAATAGGCTACAAGGAAATACACAAAGATCTTTACCTGGTTCCAATTGAAATAGGCAGCGTAGTCAGGTTAAACAATGTGTATTTTGATTTTGATAAATGGTTTCTGCGGCCAGAATCTTTTGTGGAACTGGACAGGGTTGTAAAAATGCTGGAAGAAAATCCGGCAGTAGAAATTGAAATGAGTGCACATACTGATAGTTGGGGTAGCGACGACTATAATTTTAAACTAAGTAATAACAGGGCCCAGTCTGTGGTACAGTATATTCTTTCCAAAGGCATTCCATCCAGCAGGATTATTTCGCATGGTTATGGAGAAACTAAACCTGTTGTACCAAACGATACTTACGATAACAGGCAATTGAACAGAAGGGTAGAGTTTACTATTTTGAAAAATTAAAAAATATAAAAAATGATAAATTTAATTGATCGCATTTTTATTTTTTGTCTAACTAAATTTCTTAAGTAGTATTTAGAGATAAAATTAATAAACAGAAAATGAAATAATCTCAAATAATAATCGTCTCGGTTTTTATTTGGTGTGGTAAGCCTTATTGGTAAACGCCGGGTGAAACTGTTGTAAGGTATCCCGTAAATATTCCCTGTCAAGATGGGTATAAATTTCTGTAGTAGTAATGCTTTCGTGTCCCAGCATTTCCTGCACTGCCCGCAGGTCTGCACCACCCTCTACAAGGTGGGTAGCAAAGGAATGGCGAAAAGTATGTGGCGAAATGGTTTTATTAATTTCAGCTAGACGGGCCATTTCTTTGATGATTAAAAAAATCATTACCCTGCTTAGTTTACTTCCCCTGCGGTTTAAAAATAAAAAATCGTCGTTATTGGGTTTAATTGCAATATGCACACGAATATCGTTGCGATAAATATTGATATATTTAATGGCATCGCTGCCTATTGGCACTAATCTTTCTTTATCACCTTTACCAATTACCCTTATAAAACCTACATCAAGATACAGACAACTGAGGCGCAGATTTACCAGTTCACTTACCCGTAAGCCACAACTGTAAAGGGTTTCCAGTATGGCTTTGTTTCGGCCGCCTTCTGGTTTACTTAAATCAATCTGGCCAATTATCTTTTCAATTTCATCAAAACTTAAAATATCTGGTAAGGTTCTTTTTAATTTGGGTGATTCCAATAAACAGGATGGATCAATGGTAATAATCTGTTCAAGCAAGCAATATTTAAAAAAACTTTTTAGCCCCGATATAATCCTTGCTTGCGAGCCAGCTGTCATTCCTAGTTCACTAATCCAGCGTATAAATAATTCCAGGTCTTTTAATTCAATTTGCGTAGGTGTTTTTAATTCATCAATAGAAAATAAAAAAGTAGTAAGTTTTTCTATGTCATGCAGGTAAGCTTCAACCGAATTATCACTTAATGATTTTTCTAATTGGAGGTAGGCTTTAAAGCCTTTCTTGTACACATGCCACATAGTAGTTATCGGGTTATCCGATTTTGATTTTTTAGAAAATTGATTTTTAAATTGTTTACTGTAATTTCAGATTACTTCAGCAATATTAAATCAATAATGATAGTTAACCTTCGCTCATTTAGTAAAAAAGTATTGGTCTATAAAAAATCAATGCGTTCGTTTTTAACAAGGGCTGGAAAATAATCCACCCAAAACTATTAACAAAATGGTTGATCAGGCCGATAAAGAAGTTTGGCAGGAAATCGATTGCCTTAGCTGTGGTAATTGCTGTAAAAAGATGACACCAACTTTTACACCAAAAGATATCAAACGTATTTCTGCACATTTAGAAATGACGCCGCTTGCTTTCAAGGCAAAGTGGCTGGTTTTCGATAAAAAAGATAGCGACTGGCAAAATAAAAAACAGCCTTGCCAGTTTTTTAATTTGTCAGATCATAAGTGTACTATCTATCCTGTTCGCCCGGCAGATTGTTCTGGTTTTCCACATCTTACAAAAAAGAAAGTAACAGCTTATTTGCATGTGCATCGACAAAATATTCAGTATTGTCCTGCTACTTTTAAATGGGTCGAAAAAATGCAGGCCATGGCAATAAATGGGTTTACTACCGATACACATCTTCAATAAAAAAAAAGACGACAGGCTCGTTAATAGTAATGGTAATTGATAAAATATCAAACTGAATCCTGTTCCATTGGGGATTTAAATAAAGGTATTGCTCGGCAGCATTAATAAGATTTTCTATTTTTTTCTTTCCAACTTTTTCTTCAGGATATCCAAATTTTTTTGATCTTCTGGTTTTTATTTCAATAAAATGCAAAGTGTCATTTTTGGTAGCAATAATATCTACTTCCCAATGGCTGTACCGCCAGTTTTTTTCCATAATCATGTAACCAGCCGTTAGCAAATGGGTAGCACCCAGTTTTTCTCCTTCAATACCAGTATGATTATGTTTGGCCATTACCAAATATAAATTAACTGCAGCAGCTAAAAAGCTTTTTCAAAATATTGCCTTCCTGATTATATTGATTAGTTTTGTTATTGTTAAATTAATCAAATGAAAAAAGAAAGATCAATTGTTGTAAGTGCTATATTATTGGTTTTAATGGCTTCTTTATATCGGATACTTCCTTCGAGGCCCTTGGGATTTGCTCCACAAATAGCTATGGCATTGTTTGCAGGCAGTATTGTAAAAGATAAAAAGTATGCCTTTCTGTTGCCCTTATTTTCTATGTTGGTGTCAGATTTTATTTACCAGATATTGTTTCAATTCAAAATTTCTTCAGTTCCAGGTTTTTACAGCGGCCAATTCATAAACTACGTGTTATTTGCAGGCTTAACTGTGGTAGGTTTCGCCATTAAAAAAACAAATCCTATCCAAATTCTAACCGGTTCGGTTGCAGGCGCCACTATTTATTTTTTGTTGAGTAATTTTACCGTTTGGATAGGTGGAGGTTTAAACATTGCCAACATGCCTTATCCAAAAACTATGGCAGGCTTGCTTAATTGTTATTCAGAAGCTATTCCTTTTTACAGAGGCAGCCTGTATGCAACACTTATTTTTAGTGCTATTTTGTTTGGTGGTTATTACCTAATTAACAAATATGTAATTCAAAAGCCAGCTTTAGTTAACCTGTAATTTTACTTTCAATAAAATAAAAAGCCACTGCATTTTGCAGTGGCTTTTTTTGTGATAGTAATGTGTGGTAAATTTTTTGTCCGAGCTAAGAAGCAATGTGGATCATCGTTACATCGCCCTTTTGTACAATTATACTATTAATTTAGCTTCGACCTGTTCGTTTAAAACGACAATTGTTCAATTTGTAAAATCAATCACTTCAATTTACCTCAGTGTAGCCTAATCTTCTTTTTCATATATTTCATCTATCAATAAATCTTTACCATCAGCAGCAGCAGTGGCCAATTCATCGCAACGGTTATTAAGTGGATTGTTTGCATGACCTTTTACCCAAACAAAATTGACAGTAATTTTTTTAGCCAATTCATGATAATGTTTCCAAAGGTCTTTGTTTTTTTTACCACCTTTAAAATCAGTTTTTATCCAGGTTTTTAACCATCCTTTCTCCACCGAGTTTACAACATATTGGCTGTCGGAATAAACGGTAACCGGTAGCTCATTTTTTTTAATGGCTTCCAGCCCTGCTATTACTGCAAGTAATTCCATGCGGTTGTTGGTAGTATGCCTGTAGCCCTGCGACAACTCTTTGCGGTGGTTACCAAATAATAAAATGGCACCATACCCACCACGTCCGGGGTTACCTCTTGACGAACCATCTGTATAAAGCTGAATCTTATCTTGCATCAATATTTTTTTCAATAAAATAAAGTAAGGAATTAAATCGAAAATAGTAAAATTATTACGAACTGGAATTACAGTTATCTATTTATTATTGAAAAATTGTTAAACCCTTACAGGGTTGAAAGCCTTTACCAAATTGTTTTAATTTTTAGAGAAATATATATAGAAGTCTTTAAATCTACATTGAAATTATACGGTACAAGAGGGCGATGCAACAATGACGCAGATTGCTTCTTAGTTTGGACATCCATTTTTATTTTTACGTGGAAGATTATATTATTTGCTAATGCTTGTATAGGTAACCTGGTCAATACCAATGCCGGATCCTCTTCCGCCCCTACCACCGCCTTTAATAAAATACCTGAATGCAAACCTGCCTTTTATAGGCTTAGCAAGACCCGTAATTTTTCCTTCAAATTTTGTCCATTCTGTTGGAAAAGCTTGAGCAATAGTTTCAGTAGTGCTGGTTGGCCCGCCATCAATGGGGTAACTTCCGGGCAAATTATGCCATTCGTAATAATTTGGATTTATGTCAATTACAGGATCGGTTAAACCTATAAAACTACCTGTACTTTCTCCTTCACCTATCAATTCCGCACTATCGTTTTGTGTATTTACCAGCACCTGCAAGCGGTTGGCAAAATCAGTGCTGTCATAATTGTTATCATTTAAATAGCCGGGTAGTTTTTGAGCTCTGGTATAAAAAATAATTTTGTCCCCATTTTGCATCAGTAAAGAGGGTGATACCAACCATTGACTTATAATACCTTTTTGTGCGGAGGTAGATAAATTATTTACGCCTGTAAAACCATCATTTATTCCGTTGTTGCTATAGGCTTCAAAAAGGGGGGGGATGCTGCCCCCATCCTGCCAAACCGCTGTTCCTACAGGAAGACTTTTGTTAAAGATTTTCCAGCCTCTTGCAATAGCAGCATCTGTTGTATCGAAGGTTTCAGTAAAGGAGGAATGGTCTTCAATTGGCGGCGCAATGGTTAAATAACTATCATCTTTACAGGAGACTATACCTATAAAAAGTAGGACGAGTAATAAAAAATAGATGGTGCGTTTTTGTATAAGCATTTTGTTCGTTACGGGTTATTGAAGCAATATTTAATGTACTTTAAAAGTAAATAATATTTTGATAAGAGGGTTGTAATTTAAACCTGAAATACACCAGTTTTAAATTCTTCCAAGTCGTTATTGTGATTGGCTGCTGCAATGCCTTCGGCAATTACAAGCCTTGTTTGGACTGGATCAATTATTGCGTCTACCCATAAACGTGCTGCTGCATAATAAGGAGTAGTTTGTTGCTGGTAGCGCTGGATGATTTCATTTAGCATGTCTTGCTCATCTTTAGGTAAAATTGTTTTACCCTTTGCTTTAAGTGAAGCTACCTGAATTTGTAAGAGTGTTTTTGCTGCTTGTTCGCCACCCATTACTGCAATTTTAGCTGTTGGCCATGCATAAATAAATCGGGGATCATATGCTTTGCCACACATGGCATAATTACCTGCACCATAGCTGTTGCCTATAATAATTGTAATTTTTGGTACTACCGAATTGGCAACGGCATTTACCATTTTTGCGCCATCTTTTATTATTCCGGCATGTTCGCTGCGACTGCCCACCATGAAGCCGGTAACATCCTGCAAAAATACTAGGGGTATTTTTTTTTGATTACAATTCATAATAAAACGGGCTGCTTTATCTGCACTGTCATTATAAATCACACCACCCAATTGCATTTCGCCTTTATTATTTTTTACAATGAGCCGTTGGTTAGCAACAATGCCTACAGCCCAGCCTTCAATGCGGGCATAACCACAAATAATTGTTTTACCATAGTCTTCTTTAAACTGATCAAAGCTACCGGCATCTGTAATACAATTAATTAACATCGCCATGTCATAAGGTTTTGTATTGCCTTCGCTTAGGATACCATAAATGCCGGCTTCATTGGTTGGTGGTACGGCAGTTATTCTGTCGAAACCAGCATACGTTGTACTGCCTAGTTTACTTATAATCTTTTTTATATGTTCTAAACATTCTTGTTCAGTTTTAAATTTATAATCGGCTATACCGCTTATTTCGGTATGGGTAACAGCGCCACCTAATATTTCACTATCAACGGTTTCGCCTATTGCTGCTTTTACAAGGTAGGGCCCCGCTAAAAAAATGGAGCCATTACTTTCTACCATTAAAGTTTCATCACTCATGATGGGCAGGTAGGCACCACCTGCAACACAAGCGCCCATCACGGCAGCTATTTGTGTAATTCCCATGGCGCTCATTTTTGCGTTGTTACGAAAGATGCGGCCAAAGTGTTCTTTATCTGCAAAAATTTCATCTTGCATAGGTAAATAAACGCCTGCACTATCTACCAGGTAGATAATGGGTAATTTATTTTCCATACCGATCTCCTGCATGCGTAAATTTTTTTTTCCTGTGATAGGAAACCAGGCACCAGCTTTTACTGTTTGATCGTTGGCTACAATAATACATTGCCTGCCGCTAACATATCCTATGCCGCTTACTGTGCCTCCCGCCGCACAGCCACCCTGATCGGTATACATTTCGTACCCAGCAAAAGCTCCAATTTCAATAAATGGTTTGCCCTTATCACAGAGGTAATCAATTCTTTCTCTTGCTGTTAGTTTATTTCTTTCGTGTTGTTTTAAGATGGCATTTTTACCCCCGCCTTCGTAAATTTTTTCCAGCTTCTGTTTTACCTGACTGTAAGCCAGGTGCATGGTATCTTCGTTTTTATTGAATGTTAAATCCATAGTGATTTGATTTTGCAGTGGAAGCACTGAAACACTAAGTTATTGAAATGTTTGCTTGCAAACAGAGTTGTTTTATGTGTTTTAAAATAACGGTTTTATTTGTTGCTTTGCAGTTATTTTTTTGTGTTTGTTTCCTGTTATTGATGCATTTAAAACCTCAATTACTGCATTTAAATTAACCAGCGAAACTTTAAAAATTAATTTGTACTTTTTACTTTTTAATGTAGTTACTTTAGAATATGAATATTTTATTGTTTGAGAAATTGCATGCAGAAGGATTGATTGGAGATGCATCGCTTAAAAAAATAAAAGCTGGCAACGCCAGCAAGCTTTTATCGCTATATTGGGAACTTAAAACATTGCTTTACCTTGGTGTATTGCTCTTAAGCGGAGGCATTGGTATATTAGTTTATAAAAGTATTGATATACTTGGTCACCAGGTTATCTTATCATTTATGGCATTGGTATGTACAGTTAGTTTTTTTTATTGTTTCAAGAAAAGGCTACCTTTTTCTTTGAAACAAGTAGCATCCCCCAATGCATTTTTTGATTACATTTTATTACTCGCCTGTTTAACCTTTATAAGTTTTATTGGATATATTCAATATCAATACCAGGTATTAGGTAATCATTTCGGCCTTGCTACTTTTACTCCAATGCTCGTATTGTTTTTTATTGCCTATTATTTTGATCATGTAGGAATATTAAGTCTGGCAATTACCAATTTTGCAGCATGGGCAGGTATTGCAGTAACGCCTGCAAAAATTATGCAGGATAATAATTTTAATAGTACTGCTATTATTGTAACCGGCCTGTTATTAGGTATACTGCTAATAGCTGCAGGATTTTTAACGAAAAAAAGAAATATCAAAGCGCATTTTCAATTTACCTATACCAATTTTGGTACACATCTTTTATATATATCGTGTTTGGCTGGCATGTTTAAATTTGAAAGTTATTTTTTATTATGGTTTTTATTGCTTGCATGCATAAGTTATTTTTTTTATAATAAGGGAGTAAAAGAAAAATCATTTTATTTTTTACTAATACTCACTATATACTTTTACATAGGTTTAAGTTATAGTATAATCAGATTGCTTTTTGATATAGCTCAGTTAGATTTAAGCGGCGTTTACCTGGTATGTATTTATTTTATTGCTTCAGCAATTGCTTTCATTCTGTTCTTAATAATGATGAATAAAAAATTAAAAACGCTATGATAGCTTATAATAAAGAGTGGTTAGATAATTTATTAATTCAGCAACAACTCGATGCTGCTTATCACAAAAATTTTATTAACAAGGAAGAGTTTTTATCGGTCAATAATGAGTATGCTGCCGGTTTTTATACACCTAATATTTTTATACGGATTGGCTTATTTATATTAACTCTAGTGATCGTAAGTTTTTCTATGGGGCTGGTTGCTTTAATTATGGTAAGTGGAGTGAATGAAAAAACTGTTGGTGCTTTATTGTTGTTTTTTGGAGTATTAGTTCTTGGTGTGCTGCAATTCATAATTCAGAAAAAGCACCATTATAAATCAGGTGTTGATGATGCTTTGTTATGGGTATTTGGCGGCTGTATTATTGGTGGTATCAATCTTATGATGGATATTTCTACAACAGGTAATGCACTGCTTATTGTAATCTTTTCTGTAATCCTTTTTTTACGGTTTACCAACGCTTTAATGGGAGGTGTTGCAGCACTTGCTTTTTTAACTGTTGTATTTTTATCTTATAGTAAGTTTGGCAATTTTGCAAAAGCTACTACCTCTTTTTTAATTATGTTGCTTGCGGCAATCATTTACGTTGCTGCTAATAATTTATTTAACCAATCTAAATTCAGACATTATAAAAGCGGAATAACGGTGATAAAAATAGTAACCTTATTTTGTACGTATGCTGCTGTAAATTATTTTATAGTTAGAGAAGGCAGCATTGCTTTGTTTAATCTTACTTTAAAAGAAGGAGAAAGTATTCCATTTGGCTGGTTATTCTGGAGCGTAACTTTTGTTATACCAATTGTCTATATATATATGGGAATTAAAAAAAAGCTCGTACTATTTTTAAGGGTTGGATTGTTATTGACTGCCACTATCGTATTTACTGTTCGCTATTATCATCCTGTTTTGCCGCTGGAAATGGCCATGACTTTTGGTGGATTGTTATTGATTGGGATTGCATACGCTTTGATACAATACCTTCAACAACCCAAATATGGATTTACGTATCAGAAAATTATTGACAGCGATGCACTTGATAAGCTGAACATTGAAGGCATTGTAATTGCTGAAACATTCGGCGGTGTAAAGTCTGCCGATGCCAACAATTTTTTCGGTGGTGGTAGTTTTGGTGGTGGTGGCGCAACGGATAAATTTTAAATTTATACCCTCACATAAATCTTTTTCTTGTCCATCCAATAACCTGTTAGCCAGCAAAGCAACATTACACTTACCGCAAATAGCAAGGAGCCAAAATAGGCGCCGGCATTTATATAAATTGTTTCATACAGCCATTTATATACAGACACTTTTGGATGTACAGAAAAAACATACAATAAGGTTACTCCTAATTCGCTCAGCAGGTAAATGAATAAAGGGTTACGACCGAATACTTCAAAAAAGTATGTCCATTTTGTTTTATGTAAAAAGTCGATTGTATAAATAACGCTGGCGATAATAATACAATCAAGTCCAATAGTTAACAATACAAATGAACTTGTCCATAATTTTTTATTGATTGGAAAAAAGTAATTCCAGCTCCATGCAATTACCAGTAACCCAGCACCAGCCAGTAATAATTTAGTCAGCATCTCGTAAGTTTTGCCTTGTTTTTGTATAAAGCTTCCAACTACAAAACCTGCTACTACATTGCTTACTGCAGTCATCGTACTTAGTAATCCTTCAGGATCAAAAGCAATGCCTTCGCCATGATACATGTGCCCTTCGCCCAGCAACCATTTATCTAACAAAATACCTGCGTTACTTTCCATACTAAAAGGATCATTTTGGCCAAAAATTAATAATATTATCCAGTATAAAAATAAAAGACCAATACTTATAAGTATGGTGAGTTTTGGTTTTAAAAAATACAATAATAACGCAGCAATGCCGTAGCACAAAGCAATGCGCTGTAGAACACCAAATACACGGGTTTGGTTAAAAGGGGCAAAAATAAATTGGCCTGCAACTTGTTTTACAAAAGGAAACCAATACATTAAAAAGCCTAATAAAAAAATAATTAAGGTGCGTTTTAAAATCTTCCATACAACAGTAGGGGCTGGCAAGTTGTTCCATTTTGGCATCACGAAACTCAATGCATTACCAACTGCAAATAAAAAGGATGGAAATACAAGGTCGGTGGGTGTAAATCCATGCCAGTGGGCATGTTGCAAAGGCGAATAAGTAGTAATACCATTACCGGGAGTATTTACAATTATCATAAAGCAGATCGTCATACCCCGAAAAACATCCAAGGCGGTAAATCTTTGTGTGGCCATGTTCAGAATTTATTTTAAAAGTATAGAAAATAATTGTACAAATTACAATTGCATGTATTGAAATTTTTACAATACTGCCTGTAGTTTTTGCAATAATTCAAAATATATTTAAAATAGCCTTTTCAATGAAGAGGGAATTATTTAAAAGTAACACTTAAGTAGTGGTTGGTTAAAAGAAAAACCGCTTACCATGATTGAGGTTTGTGATATAAATGATTTGTATTGCTACAATCAGAGAAATGTGTTTAAAAAAATGTTTATAAATTATTAAAGTGAATTTGTAAACGGAAGTATAAATAAAAAAGCAATCTGGCGATTGACCAGATTGCTTTTTTATTTATACTTTAGGAAAAATATTGTAAATGAAGTAAAAGCAAAATTTAACTAAACAGACCACCTTTTTTCAAAGAACGAATTCCTTCGCCAATCTTAAATCCATTTTGATAAATTTGAATAGTGTAGTCTCCTTTATGAAAATTTTCACCTGGTGTAAATGCAAACTCTATATTTTTCTTTTTAGCTGTTTCAAGATCAACCGGTACTTTCGCTGTAAATGTTTTGTCACCATCTTCACGTGTAGTAAAAATTCCTGATCCTAATTTTTCTACGCTGATTGGTTTACCATCAGGTCCAATTACACAAACATATACGTCAGTCATTCCAGATTGAATAATACGATTGTTAACATCGAATGATATTACTAATTTGTCAACACGTTTTGCGGTAGTTGTGATTTTTTCTTTACCATTTTTCTTAATATTAACAGCTGTAATAGCAATATTAGAAGCGTTTAAAGTAGATGCCACATCAACCTTTTTTTCAAGATCTTGTTTAACAACAGTTGTTGCTGCTAGATCTGTTGTTAATTTTTCTTTGTCTTGTGTTAAGACAATTTTATCCTGTGTTAATGTTTGATTTTCCTGAGTTAAACGGGCCACTTCCTGTTCCATGTTTGTGATTTTGCCGTTTAAATCTGCAATAAGTGTTCTAGCTTTTGCCAATTCAGAAGCAGTAGCATTTTTCTTGTTTAAAATACTGCGGATTTCATTTTTTGTTTTGGCTATCTGACTGTTCTTGTCCTTTAATTTGCTTTCTAAAGTTGTGTTAAGAGTACCCATAGAATCAAGGCGGGCCAATGATCCGTCAAAACTTTTTTGGATATCACTTTTTTCTTCAGATACTTTAGCTATAGTAGTGCCTTGTTGCTGAATTACTTCTGTTGCTTTGTTTTTGTCTACAATTGCATAACCACCTACAGCAACTAATACTACTGCCAATGCGCCAATAATAGCATTTTTATAATTTTTACGTGGAGCCTGATCATCTGTAGATGCTGCAGGAAAATTTGATGTACTCATAATATAAATTTTTAGTTAAAAAAAAGTTTGGAGAACATTTGAAATATACAAGCAAAAAATGTTTTAGAGTAGATTTTCAAATATCTAAAACCCTTAATTCCATAACCATGCCAATTTTTTTAATTTAACATACAACCTCCTTTTTTTTATAGATCTAATGTACAAATTACCTTAAACTTTTTTTATGTTAAGTCTAAAATGAAATTGTTAATCGTACTATATTTTTTTCGAAATTTATTTGTTACACTATTTTCAGTAAAACCGCAGGTTGCATGTTTACTATTTTATAATGTCCATAAAAAAATTGGTACTTAAAAGGAGATTTTAAGTACCAATTGTACCATCAGATTTTATAATAATAAGGTAATTGAGAAAGTGATTTTAAAATTGATTCATAAATCATTAATTCATACAAGCCATTATTTTACGTAATTCTTCTTCATCAGAAATATAAACATTTCCAAAATCTGTAACAAGCGGATTGGCAAATTGCATTGAGTTGGCTATTGCTTTTCTAGCAGAGCCGTGGTATTCTTTTGCACCACTCTGTTGTATTAATTTTTCAATATTGGTAGATTTTATACCTGCACCGGGCATAATTATAATGCGCTCTCCAGCTTGCTGAACAAGCTGATGCAATATTTCTCCGGCATCAGGAGCCTTAGATTTTTGACCAGAGGTTAATACTCTTTCACAGCCAGCATCAATAAGATCTTCCAAGGCTTTAAATGGATCGGGTGTGGCATCATAAGCTCTATTACAAGTAACACCCATCGGGTATGCCCATTCAACAATTTGTTTTAATTTATCTGTATCAATTTCTCCATCTATTTTTTGCACACCTATTGATATACCATCGCAGCCAAGTTCTTTGCAAATAACAATATCATGTTTTATGATCTCCAACTCATTGACATCGTATAAATAATTACCAGATCTTGGCCTTATAATCGGATATAGTAAAATGGATAGTTGTTCTCTTGTTTGCCTGATGGCACCATAGCTTGGGGTAGTACCGCCCTCTACCGGGTTATCACATAATTCAACTCTTGCGGCACCCGCTTTTTCAGCGATGATTGCAGATTGAATATTGAAAGCACAAACTTCAAATATATTTTTGTTAAACATTTTACTCGGGGTTATATAATTAGTAAATACTTTTAGGCGTATACATTTTTTCTTCTTTATTATTGCGTACTGCGTAGGTAAATCCTTTTTGTAAACAGTATGCTCCAAATTCTCCTTTTTTATTTAATGCTAAAAAACCTACCTGTATTTCTTTGGCTTTTGCAGGATTGCGTTTTATAATTCTTTCAACTCCTTCTTTGCAGGCAGCTTCAGGACTATAACCCTGCCGCATTAGTTCTACAATTAAATGAGCTCCTACAATACGGATCACTTCTTCACCCACACCGGTAGCGGTTGCAGCACCAACTTCATTATCCACATATAAGCCGGCACCAATAACCGGAGAGTCACCCACACGCCCATGTATTTTATACGCCATGCCACTTGTTGTGCAGGCTCCACCAAAATTACCTGCAGCATCTATTGCCAACATGCCAATGGTATCATGGTTTTTTATACCGCCGGGCATTGGGTCTTTTTTTTTATCATACAATTGGTTCTCAATATTTTTTATCGGTTCGTATTTAGCTGTCTTTAACCATTCCTTCCAGGCTTTTTCACTTTCGGGTGTTAATAAGTTTTCTTTTTTAAACCCATTGGCCAGTGCAAATTGAAAAGCACCGTCACCCGCTAAAATTACATGAGGTGTTTTATCCATTACCAACCTTGCGACAGAAATGGGATGCATAATATTTTCAAGGCACATTACCGATCCGCAATTATAAAATTCATCCATTATACAGGCATCAAGTGTAACTCTTCCATCTCTGTCGGGTAAACCACCATAACCAACACTTTGGTTAGCTCCATCGGCCTCAGGTATTCTAACACCTGCTTCTACCGCATCAACTGCCCTGCCTCCTTTTTGTAATATCTCCCACGCACCTACATTGGCTGCTTTGCCAAAATCCCAAGTTGAAATAACAATTGGATTGTTTAAAATGGCCTCCATTGTTTTTACTGGACCTGCAAAAATTTTTTCTCCCGATAAAACTGCAGCCGAGCCAACTACAGCATTTTGTAAAAATGTTCTTCGTGATGACATGGTATAATATTTTGAATTAAAATTGAGTGATTAAATTAATAGAAGGCAATGGTACAGTTTATTTTTAAAAATAGAACAATTTACAATTCTCTATTTCATCTTTTTTTATTTTGATCATCTCGCTATAAAAAATAATATCTTCATGCTATAAATTTGTAACTGTATTTATAGGAAATATTTTAAATACCTTATTTATTTAAAAGGCATATAATTTAACCAGTACTATTTTAAAATAACCCAATAATTATATTGAACTAATCATTTCAATTTTTTAAATTAAATCTAAAAGTTTTCCATGAAAAAATATTTACCGTTTGCAGTATTTCTATTTTCAGCAGTTGTATTAAAAGCCAATATCCGGCTGCCGAATGTTATTAATAATAATATGGTTTTGCAACAGCTTTCAACTGTAAAATTGTGGGGTTGGGCAGCGCCAAACGAAAAGGTGTATGTAAACACTTCGTGGAATAATAAACTCGACTCTGTAATTACTACCCGAGATGCAAATTGGATGTTGACCGTGCAAACACCTGCTGCTGGAGGACCTTATACGATTACGCTAACGGGAGAAAATATGATTGTACTGAATAATGTGTTGATTGGAGAGGTATGGGTTTGCTCTGGTCAGTCAAACATGGAAATGAATTATAACTGGGGCTTGCCTGACATAAAAGCGGCATTACCTGATTGTGCAAATAGTAATATCCGTTTCTTTTATATTCCCAAAACAACTTCAAAATATCCACAGGATAATTGTGGTGGCGAATGGGTGAATTGTGATTCGAATAGATTAAAAATTTTTAGTGCTGTGGGATATTTTTTTGGCAAAAAATTAAATGCAGCACTAAATGTTCCTATTGGTTTAATCAATTCAAATTGGGGAGGAACGCCTGCAGAAACATGGACGGAAGCTAAATCAATTAACAATGATCCGGTATTAAAAACCGCAGCCGAAAAAATTGAACCATACGATTGGTGGCCCTACATGCCTGGCGCTACCTTTAATGGTATGATTGCACCTATTAGTAATTATACTATTGCCGGAGCTATTTGGTACCAGGGCGAAGGAAATACCATTGCACCAGATACATACAGTAAATTATTAACCACCCTGATAGCATCATGGCGTAAAGTATGGAGCAAAGAATTACCCTTTTATTACGTGCAGATAGCGCCGTTTAGTTATGGCAATAAATATATTTCCTCCATTATCAGGGAGCAGCAAACAAAAGCAATGGCTTATCCAAATGTAGGTATGGTGGTTGTAACAGATTTGGTTGATAATATTAAAGATATTCACCCGAAAAATAAACATACTGTAGCAGAGCGGCTTGCTAACTGGGCATTGGCAGAAACGTATCATAAAGAAGGACTTTTGTATAAAAGCCCTATGTATAAAACAATGGATGTACAGAAGAATAGAGCCATCATAAATTTTGATAATGCGCCTAATGGACTAATGGCAAAAGATAAAATAATTAATGAAATTTACATAGCCGGTGCAGATAAAATATTTTATCCAGCCTCTGCAAAAATTGACAATAATAAATTGATTGTTTCAAGCCCTAAAGTAGCACAACCTGTTGCAGTAAGATTTGCCTTCAGCAACACAGCTATTGCAAATTTATTTAGTAAAGAAGGCTTACCTGTAAATCCATTTAGAACTGATGATTGGGAACTGGATAGAAGTAAGGAGTAATTAGACAGTGCTTAGGAGAATAAGAAATTGCAGTAGTTATGCGTAAGTATTTGAAAGCGATAAATATTGATCTGGTTAATTGCATACGGTAAATGGAATAGTAAGTTTAAATAGCTGCAATTAAAATGTAGTACATTTGTTTTCTCAGGGTAATGTTCATTTTTCACCATCGTTTATTAGGTAAGGTTTGATTATAATACTTCAACAAATTTGTATTCACTCTATCCAATTTTATTGAATGTTAAATAAAATAAAAATTATATTCATGGTCGATCTTCGCACTTTTTTAACGTATTTTATTCGTTCTTTTGTGTTAAATAAATAGGGAGTATTTATAATAAATAGTTTGTACTCTTTTAAAATGAAAAAATTTTTTGCAGCCATATTAACCCTTTTATACGTCAGCACTTCTACGGGTGCTACTGTTTACATGCATTATTGCAAGAACAATTTGGTTGGGAAAGGTTTGGGTTATCACGCATCTAAAACATGCAATAAGTTTAAGATTGAGAAAACTAGTCAGCAAGGTCTGGATTGCTGCAAAAACGAAAATAAATTTTTTAAAAGCCAAACAAACGAGCATGCTACAATAGCTGTTCGTACTTTGAAACACACTGTCGCTGTGGCATTGCCAGTTTCATATGTTGTAATTCCTTCTTTTGATATTTCTACAATCGTAAATGAAAATTCTGTTAGTCCTTCTCCCCCTGAAACTAACAGTGTAGCGATTTACATCCGCAATTGCGTTTTTCTGCTTTAGATTTTATTTCTCTCATTAGGCCAGGCAATCTATTGCCAGGCTATTGGCATTGCTATTGCCAGATCAATATATTTTTTTTAATAAAATTACTATCATGAAATCATTTAACTTTCTGTTGATGGCAGCTTTATCCATCCTGGTACTTCCTGTTTTTGCACAAACCACTACAACGGAATTTCAACAGTTGCAATTAACAAAATCTAAAAAAGAATTAATGAAAATGGAGGTAATGAAAATACAAACCAATCCAAAAAATTTGGTAAGAAATTCATTAAAAAACGGACAGGTTTCAAATTTGTCTTCAAAGGAGCAAATGAAAGCCACTGTAATGAAATTAAAACCCTTATCACAAAATTATACTCTAGCTATTAATACATCTGGCAAGTGTGCTCCATGCTTAACGTTTTCACATCTTTCACTTAAAGAACAAATGAAAATGAAAATAGTGGGCCTGTACATTCATCCAATCAATATGGTTGTGCCAAGAGAAGAATTTGATAAATGTTCAATATGCGGATTAAATTTACCAATGAGCAAATAACAACTAAAATCAGGGTGATAATTGCAACCTAATTATAAAAAAGTAATTAATGGTATAGGGAGAGCTTATGCTCAGATTGTAGCAGTAGCATGCGCCGAAGAATATAAGTTATTTTTTAAAATTTACATAGAGAAGCAGGCAAATATGATAATGGATTAATGGGCGGGATATTTACCATTGAAAAATGAATATAAAAATTTGAAACAAGTACCCTCCGGTGACAGTAAAAACTTTCCGGACTTACGTAACCATATAATGAATTTAAAAGGATGGCTTAGAGGCATACATTATCATTGCAGTAAAGAAAGGCTATAGGGATATTTGGATGAGTATAATTATCGTTATAAAAGAAGAAATAATATGGATACGATTTTTAACAAACTGATTGAAAAAATGGCAACCAATCCTCCAAAAAGAATTGGCGATAACGATAACCAGCTTGCGACCTAAACGTATATACCAAAATATTTAATTAATATTTATTCTTTAGTGAGGCTGTCTATCCTGTATGATAGGAGTGTTTTAGAATTAATTCCTGACAATATTAATAATTTCGATGTTGATACATTAAAAGATGCAAAACGTGCTGAACGTTGAATTGGCATGGATTTTTTATTAAAATTACACTGACTTCTGTATTCATTTTTAGAATTAAAAAAATAGGTAATCGTGTTTGGGCAAGAATTGAATTTCCGATCCTGTCTCTGTAGAACCTGATAACACCAATTAAATCCGAAGCAGATTATTATTTTTTAATAATGGATAAGGGCGAAGGATAAAGCTTAAAATATCTCAAGTTATCCTTGCTTTTAAATTAGGGGTGTCTTATGGTTTTAAAGGGGAAGTAAAGAGCAATAAACACCTAACTAAATATAATATTAATCACCTCGATAAGCTTGCAGCTATATTAAGTGTTCTCCTAAAGATTTTCAACCAGATATTAATTTGCAAGGTCTTTCGAATAAGCGTCTTGTATTACTCATTTTGAATATAGATAATGGAAGGTCATTTTATTGAGATTATCTCAAGTTAAACTATTAATTAAATCAGATATTTTAGACGATTTAATTAATACATTTGTTGTAACACTAAGTTTGAGGTCACAGATTGTCACTATCAATGCTTTTTTTATTTTGGTTGTATTAGCTTTATCTTCTACTGTAAGAGCTTTTAAATACACATAGATACTATTTTTAAAAAATACCTTTGGTTTACCTCAAAATAAAAAACGAATTTTAAATCATTTCTAACATCATAATTTAAATAATAGATTATATTCTTTCCCATTAGCTATTGAATCAATATTAATAAATAAAGTATTAATTATCCAATAAATAAAGCACATCTAATTCTTTATCGAGTTTCCACTATTATCTGTCGTATAACCTGCAAAACACTTAACAACAAAAAGAGATAGCACACGGAAGCTCTTAACATACGCTTATAAAAACATACGGGGATGCAAAACGCACCCCGTTGATTAATAGAACTTTTTATATTTTAATTTACAATGGCTTGGTAACTACATTTTTTTGAAGTGTTACTGCTGTCTGCGCCAGCAGCCTGCCATTTATAGAAGCTCCTGTACGTAAGTTAATACCAGTCTGGCCTAAAATAATACCTTCAAAATGACTGGTAGTACCTATAGTTACGGCACCCGCAACCTGCCAATAAATATTTTTAGCCAGTGCACCACCACTAAGGGTAATGTTTACTGCCGAACCTGTTGTAAGCGTGCCGGATACTTGAAAAATAAATATATCACTGGCAGACCCAGCGATGGTAATGCTGGTTGGTATAACAACGGAACTTGTAAATTTATACAATCCTGGAGTTAATGTTTTACCGCCGATATTTCCAGCGCCTATATTCACAAAGTCTGGGTTAGGTCGGCCTGCCGCATCCGTGTACGCTGCCTGAAGGTTAATAATAGCCGTGGTAAGCCTGCTTGCATCTATAACGCCACAGGGCAGAGGGCCGGCAGCATCTACCGCATATATGGTGCCTGTAACTTCTGTACAGGTAACATGTATTGCAGCGCCGGTAATGGGGCTGGTACCAATATCGCCCGTAATGGTAGATTTATATACATCTGTAATGCCTGATTTAGATAAGATGGCAAAATTGCCAGCAACACCAAGGGTTACCGGCTTAAGCAATTGTGTAATGCGTAAATTATTTGTATTTAATGTGGAAGCTGGTTTGGAAGATAAACCAGAAGGCGCCATATAATCAGAAGATTTTTCACAGGCTCCAAATAGCACTGATAGTAATAAGGTAACGGCTGGTAATAATTGTTTTGATTGCATAATATATGTTTTAAAAATTAAAAAATGTAGGTGTATAGTGCATGCAGATATTACCTAAGCAATGCAAAAGCTGTAATGATAAAAACCAAAAAAATATTGTAATAAAATAAAGCTCAAAATACTACCGAAGCCTTTGTGGCCGAAGCTTTAACTAATTAAGCAATAAAAAAATAAGGAGTAAAGTTGAGGCATTTTGCAAGATGCTATAACCGTGCCACTTTATATTAAAGGGTTATAAGTTAAATAATAGTTATGGTGTTTTATGGATGATGATGCAGCTATTTCACCGTATGTTAGCTTATGATTAATAAAGAAATAACTGCCAGCTTACACAACTGGCTTTATAAGTATTAGAACTATTTTACGTAAAGGCAACACTCAAAACTTATAATTATGAAGCAGCTACTGTAGCATACCTTATGCTGTTTTCTTTTGCCAATGCAGGCCCTTACCTGCTAATGTAGGCGCAATAAATAACGGTAATACAATGCCGTTAAGTAATGACAATAAGTTTGTCTTTACTTCACCTTAACCCTCTTTAAAAGGAAAGGTTTTATTTTAAAGGCATAGGATAATAGTAACATAAATCCAGAATTTGTACAGCAAGTAAGCCTCTGTGATAATGGCGGCAAGTTTGTTGATTTTAAGACAATGTTTAATTTTAAAGCCTTTTTATTTTGAGTCACGGATGAACCGGTTCATCCGGGCGGGCTTGATTATTTTGTTACTTTTTTTTCTAGAAAAAAAAGTAAGCAGAGACTAGCTAAAAGTAATAATAACACTTGCGCAGGTAATCCCTAACTCTATGTTTTAATAAACGCTTAATTTATTTGTGAGCTATGCAATGAGAAGATTAGTAATAGGTAACGTTAAGGTCTTGCAGAAGTAGAAGCAATAGAATTAGGTCCGTCGGCTAACTCAAGCTAAATTTATAAATAAAGGTTGATGATATGCACATAGCTAAATTATTAATGCCCCGATATGAAACCAAATTGAAAAACAAAAGTTGAAACACGGATTCAGCCCGTCCCCATTTTAGTAAACCCCATTTTATAGGCAGCTCTTTTGTCAACCGTGATTACCAAAGGTTCCATTTACTTTTTTTCGTCAACTCTTTAATTGTCTGTTTAGTTGTTGGTCTTTGTTTTGTTTTTTTGGATTCAAATTGTTGGTCGGCAACTTTAATAACCCAAACGTCAAAGTCAGCAACAAACCGGTTCATTGATTTATTAATGTCGTAATTAATTTGAACTTCTATCGTGTCAACTTTTTCAATTAGGTGTTCTGTGATGTAAATTAAATTAAAACCTAAAATATTGAATTGTCACTTAAACAAGTTATATGGAAACGTTATTTATCCCAAATGAAAATGACTTTAAGAAATGGATTAAAGAAGCTGTTAAGGAATTTTTCCAGAAAACAGTGGTGCCAGTAAATGAAAACAAAGAGAACGAAGACGTTTTTCTTAACCGTAAAGAGATTGCAAAATTTTTAAAAATATCACTGGTGACTTTAAACGATTTGGATTAACAGAGGCCTGCCGTCACATAAGCAAAGGGGAACAGTTTATTTTGATAAAAGCGAAGTAAAGAAATATATCAAAAACC
>JANXSK010000183.1 GCA_025352695.1 Ferruginibacter sp.
CACAATGTAAATCCCATTCAATGGCTTACCTACGTTTTTGAAAATATCAACCAGCATAAAATAAATGCTATAGAACAACTGCTGCCGCAAAATTATGCAGCATTAGTCAAGAGATAATGATGGGGTTGGTAGAGGGGATACATATTTTAAATAGTCTTAAAGTAAGACCGCATAATTAAAAGGAAGAATATTCCGTTTTTGCCTTTTTATAGCTGTGATCGTTGATTGCTTAAAATCGGCCATATTTACAATACCTGATACAAATGATAATAAGGATGTAATTTTTAAATTATGGCTTAAAGTTCTTGTTTTACGCTGGTATCTCAACATTTTAAATGTAAAATGTTTTGTCAAGGTAAGTGAACCCGCGTTTTAAAATGATGGATTATTTTTCGCTTAATACAACAACTATACTGTTCTGTAATTTTTAAAATTAACTCAAACAGCTTCTAAGAAATAGGTTATCAAATTGTAAACTTTTCTTCTTGAATAAAAGTTGTTACAATGAATTACTAATTTGCTTTCAGTTTATTACCTGTTTCTACATCATTTTTTTGATGAATAATTCTTGTACTAAATTATATTGGAATTAATATTTACAATTTAAATAGCAACATAATAAAATTGTAAGGTTTCAATGTTACACAATATGCCTTATTGTATTGGTGTGTAGCTTGTATTCTATTCCCCCTGTTTTAAACTTTTCAAAAAACGATTGTCCATTTGGAATTAAAAATTCCATAGTTAGTAACCGAATGTAAAATAAATAAAATCTATGTAATTTAAAAAGAAGCAAAAAAATAAATATTGTCTGTAAATAGTATTGACTAATAAAAGTGATCTCTATAATAGTCTAAAAGCTAAATATTTTTTTGATAATCGATAATTATGCAGTTTAAGAAAAGTGAAATTGAGTTAGTGTAAATATCAAGTTATATTAAATTGAAAAGTGTACTTTTCTGGTTTTGAAATAGCGTATAGGAAAAAATAGAACAAACGTTTGCATAAATAGTGCAAACGTTTGCATAAAGATATATATGATTGTGTTTAAATCAACTAATAGTTTTTTTCGAAAAACAATGCGATTTTAGCAGCGTATTTTAATATTTTATTATAATAACTGCCGCAAAACAACTGATGTAATTCTAAGCAAATTTTAACTAAAGGCTTCTTCAGACCAATAAGTATATTATTGTCTTTTGTTGTTTCAATATTTTAACTGCAATGGATTTTTAAATAACGGAAGCTTATTTATACGATAATTCCATTTATAATTTTTACAAATTTTGATAATTTTTTAAACCAAAACAAACAAATATCAACATGAAAGGATCGCTTAAACAACTCCGGTGGGTCACCGCTAAAGCAAAGGGAGTTTTGCCTTTATCAAGGCTCATTCAAATTACCAATCAAATTAATATGAAAGCAACTTTTTGGGGCTTACTTTTTATGCTGATATTTATTGGTAATGAAAGTTTTGCACAGCTTACGCAGACCGCAGATGTAACGGGGAAAGTACTTTCCGAAAAAGGTGAAATTTTACCAGGTGCTACTGTTATGGCAAGGAATAGTATTACTAAAACCTCCGTTTATTCTGTAACTGACGACAATGGCATCTTTTTGTTTAGAAAATTGATAGTTGGTAATAAATATGATTACAACTTTAGTTTTTTAGGATATGAAGCAGGAGATTTAAAGAGCTTAACAGTTAAAGAAGGCAATCAAAACAATTCTATCCTGATTAGACTTAAGGAAAAAAATGCAGTGCTTGGCCAAGTTGTTGTTACCGCCCTTGGTATAGTTCAAAAGAAAGCAGCTTTGGGATATTCTACCCAGGAGGTTAAAGGTGCTACCCTTAACGAAGCAAGAGATAACAATTTTGTGAACTCTTTATCCGGACGTGTGGCAGGTGCCAACATCATATCAGGTACGGGTGTAGGCAGCAGTGCCCGCATTACTATACGTGGAGAATCTTCCTTAAACTATTTTAAAAATCAGCCCCTTGTTGTTATAGACGGTGTGCCTGTAGGTAACGATCCGGTGACCAATAGCGGCGGTGGAACCAGT
>JANXSK010000195.1 GCA_025352695.1 Ferruginibacter sp.
CACAATGTAAATCCCATTCAATGGCTTACCTACGTTTTTGAAAATATCAACCAGCATAAAATAAATGCGATAGAACAACTGCTGCCGCAAAATTATGCAGCATTAGTCAAGAGATAATGATGGGGTTGGTAGAGGGGATACAAGCGTACAGCTATCTGCCTACAAAAAAGAATCTCCAAAATAAAAAATCCTCTTCTCAATTGCTTGAGATGAGGATTTTATGAAGATTAGGATATGTTTAATTTACAATTACTTTAATCATCGTTATTTTTTTATCCGGTGCCGTTACCTGCAGTTCATACGCTCCTGAAATAAGTTTCCGATCCGGCTTAATTGTTTCAGTAGAAGTACCGCCTGCGTGGCTGATTCTATTGGTTAAAAACACCTGACCAAGATAATTCAATAACCTTACTTCATAAACGCCTGGTAACATACCATTCATCTGTAATTGAATTACGTTTTCTGCAACCGGATTAGGGAATACATACATGACCGGAGTGCTTTTAATGATTTTTACTTGAGCTACATTGCTATGCCCATTCACATTGTTATTACTGATACCACGGATTCTGTAATAGTAAGTGCCAAGTGCAGGCGATACATCCAACCAAGTGTAACCAACCCGGGCTGCACTATTTCCTGATGAAGGTATGGTACCTACTTTTGTAAAATGAATGCCATCCGTTGAGCGCTCAATTTCATATGTTTTAATATCCAGTTCGCTGGTAACATTCCATTCAACACCGATGTCGCTATTGAGTACGGTAGCTGTTAGTTTGGTATAACTAACCAAAGGTTTAAATATTACCCTAAAGCGATCTTCAGCGGCAGAGGCTGCGTCGGCAGTAACTTCAAAATCCAGTTGAGTAGTACCAGTCATATTCAACGGCGATAACTTGTTTAAAAATCTATCTTCTACAAAACCTGCAAGGTTATCCCTGTCCAGTTTCGATGCTGTAAATTCAAACTGGTATTTATGTTGTTTATTGCTGGTAAACCTATAAAAAATAGTATCCCTGTTTTCAAGTAACGGCCTTCTGTTGATGGCTAAAAAGGTAGTGCCACATAATAAACCAAATGTTTCATTCACATTACCAAATTTCAGTGCATCCTGTAAATCTACACCCGAATGATAGCTCTCGTCAAACTCTGCTAAATTACCGTCACCCAATAACTTGCTGCCATCGGCATTAATCAAATACAAATTAGTTCTAAGTGATTGTGTACCACCCGGGCTCATAGGTCTAAACATGTTTAAATTATTTGCAGTTGCTTTATCGGGTTCGTTAATGTCAACGGAAGCAGGCGTTCCTAAAGAAGAAGTCACTACAAAAAATGCTTCACTTGATTGAATAAAATTGTTTGGATTTCCTCCTGATGGTGAGGGAGTTCCTGTATAAGTACCGGTACCACCAAAGTCATCCATTACTACATAACCTCCTACCTCGTTAACTCTTGGATCCCAAACATAGAAACGTCTTACCAGGTTATTTAAGGTTAATTTATTAAAGTCAATCGGACAAGCATACGGGTTACCTATCAAAGTGAAAGTTCCAGAAGTATTTGATACTGCTGCAAAATTTTGTGTGCCTGTTTGCAACTTACCGGTACTGCTTAAAGTGGTATTATTCGTAAATGGAATAGAGGTGGTTGCCGGATTTCTATCTCCCCTTACAAACATTAAATACCCTTTATTAGCTGCAGTAGCGGTACTATTTGACAGCAGCATTGACTTGGTATCTAATACATCCGTATAAACACTTCCGATTTTTAGGGAAGGATTCATTTTCTGACTCATATCCAACCCATTAGCCACTGTAACAACGGGACCGGTAACGAGTGTACCTTTCCCTGCTACATAGTTTCCTCCATTTTGCCAGGAATTATAAATATTTCCTGTATTGGACAATGGAGCCGTAATTAAACGCCATGCCCTGTAAGAAGGATAATAACGCTGAACGGTTACATTGCCCAGAATTTGATTTCCAAGTAGTGTACTATCTTTTGTGATATCTGCTACCCTTGCAGTACTTGTAGCAGTAGATACCAATACGATATTATTGCCCGTATTCAACGTAGCATTGCTTATGCCAAAAGAAAGATCCCCTGTAATATTTAATAAACCTCCACCGCCCGTTACGGACAAACTGGTATTACTTACAGTAATATTTTTTATTGTGCTGCCAGTAAAAACACTACCGGCAATCGTTTGTGCTGATGTTCCATTAAAATTTAAAGTGCCATTGCTAACATCTAAAATCCCACTATTGGTTATGGTGCCCGCAATCTGCAAAATTCCAGAACCATTAACAGTTAAAGAAGCACCAGAATTTATAATCAGGTTATTGATGGTTGCAGTACCAGAGTTTAAAACAGGCTTATTGGTAACATTCTGAATAATAACATTAGCGCAACTTGTTGAAGGCAATAATCCATCTGACCAGTTAGAAAGGGTGTTCCAATTTGAACTGGTAACGCCTGTCCATACATTGTGCAAGCCTACCGTAGCAATAGTAGAATAGGCTCCAGTGCAGGTTCCGCTTTGAACATAGGTACGGTAATATATTGTTGTAATTGCAGCTGTGTAAGATTGTGAAGTGGTTGAATTGGCAATTACTGTACCGGCTGTAGCAAAATTATCCAATGACGATTCCCACCGAACTACACTACCTGTATTTCCGGTTAAGGTTAAGGTTCCTGTTCCGCTGGTACACACAGAAACAGATAGTAACGTACCTGCAACAGTTACTGGACTTACCGTTATAGTTACATTAGTATTTGTAGGCGTGCAGGTGCCAGCTGTGGTGGTAACTGTATATGTTTTACTACCACTGGTTGTAGGTGTTAGAATAACTGATTGGGTGTTGGTAACATTAAGATCGGTGGCTGGAGACCATGAATAGGTAAGTGGATTTAGTGCACCAACACCAGTAGGATTAGTTACACTATTTGTTACCACCACATTATCAATTGCCCATACACTATTTGCAGAACCAAAGTAATTAAATCTGAGTTTTAAATTTGACCTGCCGAGATAAGCATTTAAGTCAATAGCTTCTAAAAATGTCATTCCGTTGGTTGGTCCCTGAAAGGCTGCCCCCGTATAAGTTTTCAGTGTTGTATAAGTAAAACCTCCATCAGTAGATATTTCAACTTTTGCAGTGGTTCCGGCTCTTAAATCGTAAGCTTCATTGAAAACTAAAACTGCCGTTGATAATCCAAAAGTACTAAAAGTAGGAGTGGTTAATATACTGGGGTTTGTTGGTGGCGTTCCGGCAACAATGAAAATACTTCCCCCGCTACCCGATGCAGAACTGTACTGATTACCACTATAAAATTTGCCTGCATTTGTATACCCCCAAATAAAATCAGAGGCCGTATTATTATTACTAGCATTGCCATTCATACCACCCCAGTTAATAGGACTCGTACTCGAAAAGTCTCCGCCATTAATTACCAAACCAGTACTTGAATAACCAGATGCTGTTAATGTAATAGGCACACCTATACAAGTTGTTAGTGAAGGGGTTGCTGTTATTGTTGCAACAAAAGCCGGATTTACAATAACCTGAGCATATGCAGAATTTGCAGTAGCAACACACACACCACTTTGCACTACCGCCCTATAAAAAGTTGTTTGCATTAAATTAGTATACGTAAGCGCAGTCGTAGTGTTGCTTATCGGCGTCCAGGTTGTGCCAAAATCTAATGATTGTTCCCACCTGATAACTGATCCTGTATGACCTGATAAAGTAATTGTTGCATTGTTTAAATTGTAACATTCAGTTTTTAGTGAAGGAGTAACAGTACCGCCGACAGCTGTAGTATTAATAGTTACCACAAAAACTGTGGTTGCAGGTCCATTACATCCTGCGGCACTGGCAGTAATGGTGGTGGTGCCGCTCCATGTTGCTGCATAGGTTACTGCACCTGTTGCTAGCGCTATCGTGTTGCCACCTGATATACTTGCGGCATCTAGGCTATAGGTAATGCTTGTTGAATTTGTAGCAGTTGTTGTAGTAGTAATAGTTCCAGCTCCCTGACAACGGGTTGATGTAGCCGGTGAAAATGCGTTTATGATTACTGTTGGTGTAATCGTAACTGTATGAATAGCTGTTTTAGGTCCGTTACACCCTGCCGCACTGGCGGTAATAACTGAAGTTCCACTCCAGCCGGCAGCATAGGTTACTGCACCGGTACTGGGAACAATAGTATTGCCAGCCCCTGTACTGGTTGCATCTAAACTATAGGTTATGCCTGTATTGTTTGTAGCAGTTGCCCCATACGTAAGGGTTCCGGCCCCCTGGCACCTTGTTGAAGTTGCACCTAAACTAAATACTGGTATTCCCACAGTAGCGGTAACGGTTACTGTATGTAAGGCTGTTAGTGGTCCGTTACATCCTGCCGCACTGGCGGTAATAACAGAAGTTCCGCTCCAGCCTGCTGCAAATGTTACATCACCCGTTGTTGAAACAATTGAATTTCCTCCTCCAAGACTTGTCACATCTAAGCTATATGCAATGCCTGTGGTATTGGTTGCCGCAGCATCATAAGTAACAGTCCCTGCACCCTGGCATCTTATGGAAGTTGCTCCAAGGGTGAATACCGGGGTAGTTACAGAAGGGCTTATAGTAACTACCCTGAAATTTGAAGATGGGCCACCGCAACCACTTGCAGAAACCTGTATGTTCACCGTTCCTGAAAAACCATTTGCCCAAGTCATTACACCACCGGCTGAAATAGTACCGGCAGAGGGATTATTAATTGACCATGTGAGGCCTGTGTTACCGGGTGCAGTTGCAGCGTAGGTTGTAGTGGTAGTTCCGTTGGTAAGCTGGCACGCAGGATCTGTGCCGCTGGATACAGATATCGAAGGTGTTCCAACAATCGCGGTGACAGTGATTGGTAATGTTACTACTACAGGTCCGCAGTTACCCGTTTTTGCAATTGTATACACCACATTGTATGGTCCTGCGCTTGTTGTTGTTGATGGCGTAATTGTTCCTGTAGCAGGGTCGATACCCAAACCAGTGGGTGTACTGCTAAAAGTTCCTGTATTATCCCCGGAAATAGTTATTGTATGTGGCGAACCATCAGCAATACAAAAACTGGTAGTACCGCCATAACTAATGCTGGCTGAAGGTGCTGCATCTACTTCAACGAAAGTAGTAAATGGTGATATAGGGCAACCCGGAGGGGCGTAGCTTACCGTATACGTATTAGGCGTAGTTGATGAAGGAGTAACTGTACCTGTTGTACTATTAATAGTTAATCCCG
This sequence comes from Ferruginibacter sp., assembly GCA_025352695.1. GTDB lineage: Bacteria > Bacteroidota > Bacteroidia > Chitinophagales > Chitinophagaceae > Ferruginibacter. The sequence continues at coordinate 5,278 of JANXSK010000195.1, forward strand.
CAGTTGACGAGAATATACCCCCGGTATAATTTCCTGTACCCGTCAGGTTCACTGTTTTAGGGCCATCAGCAGTACAGTAAGGCTGAGTAGGGTAATTAATGCTACCTGTAGGGTTCGCTGCAATAGTAACAGTAGTTTGTATTTGAACTGTACCACAAGAGCCCGAAGGAGGAATTGTATAAGTTACTGTGTAAGTTCCCGGCGTACTTCCGTTAGGATTAATTTCGCCGGTACTTGTATTTGTAAATGTTAAGCCTGCGGTACTTGAAAATGTTCCGCCCGAAGCACCTGTCACAGTTGGAGTAGCAGTTGTATAAGCCAGGCAATAGGGGCTTCCGGCATAGGTAACAGTTGCAGTTGGTGCTGCAACAATACTAAACGTTGTTGTTATAGGAATTGAAGCGCAACCACCTGTTGCTGGAATTGTATAAATTATGGTATGGCTACCTACACTACTTCCATTAGGTGTAAATGACCCGTTACCTGTATTCAGCACCAGTTGGGCATCGGATGAAAAACCACCGCCTGAATATGCACCAGTACCTGTTAATGTTACAGTTTTCGGTGCTATATCAGAATTACAAAATGGAGCTCCTGTATAACTAATAGCTGCAGTTGGAAGCGCTGTTATCTTTACCGTTGTTGATAACGTAAATGCACCTGCGCCGGTTTTACTATATGTTACTGTATACGTGTTAGGCGTACTTGTACTGGGAAGGATATTTCCTGTTGTAGCATTGATGCTTAAGCCTGCTGGTAATGCGGAAAAAGCTGCACTTGCATCAGCACTGGTATTGGTATATGTAACAGTATGTGAACTATTATCTGAACTACAATAAGGGGCACCACTATATGATATGGAAGCAGTGCTAATAGTAACAGGTGTAGTTGCCGACACCAAACTACATCCCCCTGCCGCTGCTATAATGTATGTTACTGTATAAGCACCGAGGCTACTACCATTTGGAGTAATTGCGCCGGTAGAGCTGTTAATAATAAGCCCACCAGGTGTAGCAGAAAAAGTGCCTCCGGTATAGGCATTTGTACCGGTAAGGGTTACCGCTTGTGGAGTTGTAATAATTGTAGCCATTGTGGATGGCGAATAGAACAGGCTGGTGATAGTAGGGGGCTGGGTTACGGTAAGTTGTGCTGAATTGGAATTGACCGAACCATTGATATTAGTAAATACTGCACGATAAAAATATCCTGTAACGGCTGCAGTTGCCCCCGTAATATTTAAAGTTGTAGTTGTAAAATTTGAATAGATACCACCATCCGTTCCGGCAATAATATTATTCCATAAAGTACCATTGGTACTGCGTTGCCAAAAAACAGAAGCCGCAGGAGTGGATGAAGCTGTACTTGTAAAAAATGTGTTACTATTGTTACATATTGCAACTGAAGCCGGCTGTGGTAAATTTACAATAGGCGCCCCTGTTGATTCGCCCACACAAAAATCGCCAAAGCCTGTTAAGCTTAATGCCTGTGTGCTAGTGGCTGTTAGTGCGCCGGTGGTTGTTATACTCCAGGCAGAGCTACTATAGTCCCTTACTATAAAACTTGAGGTAGTAGCCCCACCCTGTATATCTCCCGCAACAAAATTAAAGGTAGCATCATAAGTACCAGATAATGCGCCTGAGCCTGCTAGCGTCCAATAGCGTTTTACATATTTTGTAGTACTTATTCCAGATGTTGCAAGAGCAGGATGTTGAAGCGCTGCAGGTGTTATGGCTAAATCACCGGTAACAAATGCAGTGGTGGCATAATTAATTAACACGGGTGAATAATTAGTGGCATCGCCCACATAAAAAGTATAGGAAGATGCAGCACTGGCAATATGTCTTTGCAATGTACCATTTACCCATCCATTTGTCCTACTCACACTATTTAATGCAATCACTTTAAAAGAGGAGGTGGTAGTAAGCACTCCGTTATTAAGTGCGAGGCTATTACTGGCAGTTATATTATTACTGATACTTACAGTTGCACCTACTCCTGTATTATCGATACTTAAATTAAAAAATGAAAATCCAACCGCAGGAATAGTTTGTGCAGCAGCACCGTTAAAACTAACCGTACTTCCATTAGTTACAATATAAGCACCGGAACCTGGTGAAAAACTTCCTGCAATACCTACCGTGCCAGTTCCAGGTAATGTTCTTGGGCCATTAGCAGTATTACTTAAATTGTAATAGTTAACAGCAGCAATCGTTTGGCTTGCAGTGGAATTATAATTTACTGTAGCCCCTATTGCAATATTCGTATTTATAGAAGTAAAGCCCGGCCAGGTTGTTGCCGGTGAGCCAGTACCAATATTAAACGTTCCAGATGTAAAAGTAAATGTTCCGGCACTTGTAATTTGTTTGCCATTATCATTGAGGATACTATTTGCAGTAACATCACCAATGATCAATGCTGTAACCGTTACCGCAGCTGTAAGGCTTACACCTGCAGCATTATTTATAATTAAAGTATTTATTGTTGCTGCTGTAGTAGGTAATCCCAAAGTTGCTTGAAGTGCAGTGCCATTAAATTCATAATTAGCTCCATTGGTTAAAGTTACTGTAGAACTAATTCCAGCAGTTTTTTCTATTGAACAATTAGCTCCAACAACACCTAAAATATTACCAGTTTTAAAAGTTGCATTTGCTAACAAAATAAAAGAATTCGAGCTATTATTGTCATTTAAGGATACTTTACCTGTTGCTCCAAAAATTATGGTACCGGTAACGGTCATTGATGTGTTATTGTTTTTTTTCCCATTTAATGTAATTGTAACACCATTATTGATTGTAATAGAACCTAATACTTGTATTGTTACTCCACTACCTGATGCAGCTGCAGATCCAAATATTGTATTTGCTCCGAAAGTTCCACTTATTACAACCGGAATATTAAAAATATCTCCATTAGTAATAAAATCTGCTGCAGCTGTTCCACCACCACCAGCAACTGTATTCCAACTAGCAGGTGTTTGCGCATTTGCCGCTCCTGCAGCTGTAAGATAATATGTATTGGCATTTGCCCAATAACCAAACAACAAAAAAGAGAAGAATATAAAAAGAGATTTAAACTGTCTGGCAGGTAAGTAAATTTTCCTCATAAATAAAAATTAAAAAAGTGGGAGTGTAAACTGTAAACAAGTGAAATTTTGCAGGAAAATGGATGTTACTATATGTACTTCTAACACATTGCATATACAAAAAATAACGTATAAACTACCTTATAAAAATAATGATGGTAGGTATTAATAAACATCAACAATTTTATAACAAATGGATGACTTTTTAATAATTGTTACTATCAAGTCATACTAATAAAACGGTCTGATTTTTTCAGGATGGGAATAATACGATTTTCTTGTAGGAATTCAGAAAGGATTGGAGGATTGAGGTAAATGTTCTTATAAAAAAACAAATCTAATAATAAAACAATGGAACTCCTAACTAAATGAAGATTTTATTTTTAATGATTAGGCAATAGTTGTACAAATAAAAATTAACTTACATATAAAAGGAGAAGATATCAATTTTATATTCCTACTAAAGTATCATGTTGCCTGCGCAGTTTCTAGCATAAACTTATTAATCAATTAACTTACAATCTTTGTATACGGTTAAAAAATCCTTTTCTCAATTTTTTAAGAGGAGGATTTTTATGAAGATTAGGATGTGTTTGATTTACAATTATTAATCAATTAATTCGAAATATTTTCTTATTTCAAAAGTATTTTTACAATATCGTAAATAGGGTCCAACATCATTTAGTTACCTTAAGTAATGAGGAAAACCTCAAACACCTTTATTGAATTAAATTTAGATACAAACGTAAAATCTTATATTGTAATATTGAGTGTTAAAATTATTTAGTATTGTACATTTATTTCGAAAAGTCTTTACGCTATTGTATTAGCAACTGCTTTTTTTTCTTGCTAAAAGAAAAAAGCAAGCCTGAAAATAAAAAGGGTAAAATTTACTATGAAACTCTGCAATCAAAAATTCCAAAACTTTTGTAACGCCACAGTTATAATACACTTTAAAGCTTATTCTGACTTAAACTTCTTTAAGTTGTTAATTTTTTATATAAGAAATTTATATCACTTTTCATTTGAATCCACAACTAGCCTTTATTTTTAGCCATGCAGTTTTTTTAAATAAACGAAATTGATAAAAAATAAGAATTTTATTTCTTTACAATTTGGATAATAACTAAGATGTAGTATTTTTAGATTGCTGTCTCAATTATTTGTTTTACAAAACTGTAGTAAAAGTTACAGAAATAGCTGTCGTTGCCTTTCTTAATTTTTCTTTATCAATGTAATGCTAGTGTGTTGAGGCGGCATTTCTTTTAAACAGTTACTTAACCACCCTGCATTTTTTTGTCAATTTCCCATTCCGCTTAAATAGCATTATTAATAAAATTATTTATCCGCTCCTCAGCCCCCAATTTGAAATCAAATAAATTTATTTTACAAAATTGTTTATGTAACATTAAATTGGTATTTGGCTTATTTAAATTACTTAAAGTAGCGTATTGCAGTAGTTTTTTGAAGCTGATTATGGTAAAAAATATTTATTAGCATCCCTACCAAAAATGGGTTATTTATATATTAGTTGGATGAAGCAGCTACTTACCAAACAAAGGCGAGATATGCGATCTAACTAAATATCGGAAATGCTTTATGAAGTAAATGCCTAATTAATTTGTTTAAATTATTCAATTCCAGTCATCCAAAAATAGGTTTAAGCATTTATTCACCCAACAAAGATTACTGCCTAATTCTCCAAAAATATTTTGATGAAAAAGATAAAAATTATCAGTTGTTCTGTAATTTAAGTCTAAAAGGATGCTCTTCATTATTTATTAATAAGCAGGAGTAGACTTACATTAAAAAATAGTAATTATACTACATATAATTCGTGATACTTTATGCCGTAATTTTTTTTCACCTACTTAATTTTGAATAGCGATTTTTTTTACTTTAATAAAAAAATAGCAAATAATTAGAATGATCATTTATAAAATCCAATACAATGTCTAAAATTAAAAACGAAAACTGGCTAAGTGAGAAAGAGGCTTCAGCGATCCTTCAATTACCTGCAAACTTTATCAGAAAACTGGTATTAACGGGTTCCTTAAAAGGAGTTATTGGTTATACAGTTCCAAAAGCAGAAACCTACTCTTACAATAAAACTGATATTGAAAATTATATTTTTGAAGATTCGTTTTTCTTAACCATTTAAACATATTTACTATCCCGAAACCTTACTGGCAATAATCTTTACGTAAATAAGGTTTAAAGACGAAAAACTCCTCCGATACTAATTACTGCATCTTCCAATTTATCAAACCGCTTTCCTTATGTTACATTTGTAACTATCATTCAGTTTTACAAAATTCATCTTTGCTATACAAACAAATTTTATGTTGATAGCAGGTTATTTTTTAGCAGCATTGCTGGGTATTTCGCTAGGCTTAATTGGTGATGGATCTACAAATATTAAAGATTCCAATTATTGTTATTTAAGAGATGTCCATTAATTGCCAATATATTCTTTGTTTAGTGTAGGTTCAACTTTTATGGTTAGCGCTATCAATTACAATCCCAAAGTCGTTGTAAATATTAACATTGCCTTGCTACTTGGCGTATCATTTATCACTATTTTTTACTAGCTGCAAAATAAAAATACCTGCCACACCACCCGTAATTTTTTGCTGGCAACTACAATAATGATAAAAAATGAAATAAACAAACCACAAACTGTTACCCATACAATCAACAGTAATTATTTTAACAAATTTTAATTTAAAAGAATTTTAATTTATCGGTTTACTTTATTTTTGAGGAGCAAGTGGTATTTTTTTTGATATTCCAGCAATGATTAAAATGCGAAAAATTGAAGGCCACAAACTGAAAAAAGCTTTTGGCAGTTTTGTATTAGTAATAGCTACAGCTATTACAATCAAAGAAATATTTTTTACAGCAACATAACAATATGGAAAAAAAAATCAATAAAGAAAGTCCCTTTGTTGAACTATTGGGAGAAATGTTTTGGAACAATCAATATATTGCCAGTTCAACCGGCTGGGATTTAGGACAAGTTTCCCCTCCTATTAAAGCATACATCGATCAACTTACCAATAAACAGCTGCGTATTTTAATACCGGGTTGTGGCAATAGTTATGAGGCCGCATACTTGTTGCAACAAGGATTTACCAATGTTACACTTATTGATATTGCGCCTCATTTGGTACAGCAATTAAAAAATAAATATGCTTCAAACACGCACATCAATATAATTTTAGGAGATTTTTTTAATCACAAGGGATTCTACGATTTAATTTTTGAACAAACATTTTTTTGTGCGCTTTCCCCTTCATTACGCAAAAGCTATGTGGAAGCAATGAAACAATTGCTTGTACCAAACGGAAAACTGGTGGGAGTTTTATTTGATAAAGTTTTTGAACAAAACGGACCTCCATTTGGCGGTTATAAAAGTGAGTATCTTTCTTTGTTTAAAAATGATTTCAACGTTATTACTGCCGAACTTTGTTATAACTCTTTTTCCAAAAGGCTGCAAACTGAGTTATTTATTATTTTACAAAAAAAGATTTAAGCGTTAAGCAACCTGTTTTTCAATCATTCAAATTGAATGTTACTTTATCAAAAAATAAATTTTTATCTTTACACTTTGATAAAAGCAACAGCAATATTATTTCTTACAATTTATCTGTTGTCTTCAACAGAAGCCCAGCAGTTTTTAAAATTACCGGCTGCTTTTCAACACTTTCAAGCGCATCAAAAAGAAAATAATAATCTTACCGTTGTACATTTTCTGGCAATTCATTACCTGCATGGTAGTCCAAACGACAAAGACCATGAAGAGGATATGAAATTGCCTTTTAAAACTTGCTGTGATTGTATTTCTTCGATTGTACCTGCCTTTATTCCTGTAGGTATACAATTATCTACAGCTAAATTTATAGAGATCCCTGCAATTAAAAACTACTTATCGCAGGATCAATTTATCATTTCTTCTTACCCCGCCAGCATCTGGCAACCTCCCAAATACGTGTAGTATTTTTTATGATTGAATGTGCGCAAGTGTTTTACATTGTTGCAACGCATCGTTTTAGGCTTTAAGCCGCTGTTATATTTACTATAAAAAAAATCAATTATGCTAAATGCAATAATTGGGTTTGCAATTAAAAACAAACTCATTGTTGGGCTATTTATACTTGCCCTTATTGGCTATGGTACGTATCAATTTACCAAACTGCCCATTGATGCCGTACCGGATATTACCAATAACCAGGTACAGGTAATTACGATTGCCCCGTCTTTTGGAGCTACAGATATTGAAAGGCTGGTTACTTTTCCTATTGAACAAGCCAATAATAATATTGCTGGTTTAAAAGAAATTAGAAGCTTTTCAAGATTTGGCCTTTCGCTGGTTACCATTGTATTTGATGATGCTACGGATGTGTACTGGGCAAGGCAACAGGTAGCTGAAAGACTGCAAAAAGTACAAACTCAAATTCCGTACGGAATTGGAACTCCGGAATTGGGACCTGTTAGTACAGGGCTTGGAGAAATTTATCAATATGTTGTAAGACCCAAAGATGGGTATGAAAATAAATTCAACGAAACAGATTTACGAACCATACAGGATTGGATTGTACGCCGCCAGTTATTGGGCGTAAAAGGCGTAGCAGAGGTTAGTAGTTTTGGAGGTAAGCTAAAACAATATTCTATAGAAGTTGACCCCAATAAATTGCTTTCGTATAACATTACCATCAACGATGTTTTTAAAGCACTCGAAAATAATAACCAGAATACAGGAGGTGCCTATATTGAAAAAGGACCCACTGTATTATTTATCAGAAGTGAAGGATTGGTAGGCAGTATGGAGGATTTAAAAAATATTGCTGTAAAAACTACTTCTTCCGGGATACCTCTTTTTATAAGAGATGTAGCTGATATTAAAATTGGCCACGCCACCCGCTATGGTGCGATGTGTTACAATGATAAAGGAGAAGTTGCCGGCGCAATAGTAATGATGCTAAAAGGTGCCAATAGCAGCGAAGTAATAAAAAATGTAAAAGCACGAATTGCACAAATCCAGAAAAGCTTACCTGAAGGGGTATTGATTGAACCGTTTTTAGACCGTACAAAAATGGTAAATAATGCCATTGGCACCGTTGAGAAAAATTTGATGGAAGGTGCATTGATTGTAGTGTTTGTATTGGTATTATTTTTAGGCAATCTCAGGGCAGGCTTACTGGTTGCATCTGTTATTCCGCTGGCGATGCTGTTTGCTGTTATTATGATGAATATGTTTGGCGTTAGCGGTAACCTGATGAGTTTGGGGGCATTGGATTTTGGTTTAATTGTAGATGGTGCGGTAATAATTGTAGAAGCCGTTATGCACCGCCTTGGGCAAAATAAACATTTTGTTGGCATCAATAAACTTAGTCAGCAACAAATGGATACAGAAGTAAAACAATCTGCCAGCAAAATGATGAACAGTGCTGTATTTGGTCAGATTATTATCCTTGTTGTTTACTTACCCATTTTCACCTTGCAAGGAATAGAAGGTAAAATGTTTAAACCCATGGCGCAAACTGTTGCATTTGCGTTACTTGGCGCATTTATACTTTCGCTTACCTACATCCCAATGATGAGTTCACTTGTGCTTAGTAAAAAACTACAACACAAACATAATTTATCCGATAAATTAATGGAAAGAATTGAACGGGTTTACCAGAAAGCGTTGAATAAAGTAGTAAGCTTTCCAAAAATAGTATTGCTATCAGTTTTTTCACTTTTTATAATAGCTGTTGTCGTTTTAAATTCTTTGGGTGGAGAGTTTATACCTGCATTGGAAGAAGGAGATTTTGCTGTTGATACAAGAGTACTTACAGGTAGCAGTTTAAATACTACCATCACCAATACCCAACAGGCAGCACGCATTTTAAAAACACAATTTCCAGAGGTAGAAAAAGTGGTAACTAAAATCGGCAGTGGTGAAGTTCCTACCGATCCTATGCCGATGGAAGCAAGTGATATGATGGTGATTTTAAAACCAAAAAAAGAATGGACTTCGGCAAAAACCTTTGATGAGTTAGCAGAAAAAATGGGGAAGGCTTTAGAAAATGTACCCGGTATTACTGCTGGCTTTCAGTTTCCTGTACAGATGCGTTTTAATGAACTGATGACAGGAGCAAGACAGGATGTGGTGTGCAAAATTTTTGGCGAAAATTTAGATACCCTAGCCGCTTATGCCGCTAAACTTGGAAGTATTATCAGCACAGTGGAAGGCACTAAAAATTTATATGTGGAAGCCGTTGCCGGAATGCCGCAAATTATAATTAATTATGACAGAAATACGATTGCACAATACAACCTTACAATTGCTGATATCAACAGAGTTGTGAATACTGCATTTGCAGGTCAGAGTACAGGTATGTTGTTTGAAGGTGAAAAAAGATTTGATGTGGTAGTAAGGTTGAAAGGTGAATTAAAGCAAGACCTTAAAGACGTAGAGAATTTATTAATTCCAACACCGCAAGGCACACAAATACCATTATACCAGCTGGCAGATGTACAAATAAAAGAAGGCCCTAATCAGATACAGCGGGAAGATGCTAAAAGAAGAATTGTGGCAGGTTTTAATATCCGTGGCAGAGATGTACAAAGTGTCGTGAATGAACTGCAGCAAAAAATTGAAAAACAAATAAAGTTTCCTGCAGGGTATTACGTAACCTATGGTGGTGCATTTGAAAATCTTAGTGCTGCTAAACAACGATTGCTGGTGGCTGTGCCCGTTTCATTGTTATTAATATTTCTGTTACTCTATTTTGCATTTAATTCCGTTAAGCAGGGGTTGCTTATTTATTCTGCTATTCCGTTGTCTGCCATTGGTGGAATATTTTTTCTGGCACTGCGGGGCATGCCTTTCAGTATAAGTGCCGGAGTAGGTTTTATCGCTTTGTTTGGTGTGGCGGTGTTAAATGGAATTGTATTAATTGCAGAATTTAACCGATTAAAAAATGAAGGTTTAACAGACTTAAAACGAATTGTATTTATTGGTACAAAGACAAGGCTGAGGCCAGTTTTAATGACCGCTTTTGTTGCTTCCCTCGGTTTCTTTCCAATGGCTGTTAGTAATGGTGCTGGCGCAGAAGTACAAAGACCACTTGCAACAGTAGTAATAGGCGGCTTATTGATTGCAACCTTTTTAACGCTATTTGTTTTACCAGTACTGTACATGACTTTTGAAAAAATAAAACCGAAGAAAGATCGCAAAACATTTGAGACAGAAATCTAGGAACTTTAATCATACATAGCTGTATTGTAGCACAAAATAAATCTTGAAAAAATTGGCAACACTTCAGTGCAAACAAGTAGTCATCTACCTACAACTTACTGACTTACTTGTACATTTTAATTTAGAAAAATATCATAAAATCATTTCTAAAAAAGTAATTAATTTATGAAAAAATGTATCGTTTTAACAGCGCTCATCTGCGTCACCAGCGGGATAACTAAAGCACAAATACCCATCACCCTAAAAGCAGCCATTGATACTGCTTTAAAAAATAACTTACTTGTTAAAAATGAACAACTGAAAGCGACTTACCAGCAGATGATGATCAACACATCGGCAGTTATTCCGCAGGCAACGCTGTTTGTTGAAGGTGGCCAAATCAATAGCAGTTATACCGATACTAAATTCGGTATAACGCAAACATTTTCTTTTCCGAAAGTATACATAAAACAAAAGGAATTATTGCAGCAGGAATGGAAAAGCAGTTTACTTAATGTAGCTGTAAAAGAAGCCTTATTAAAAAAGCAAGTTGCACAGGTATATTACATCCTGTTGTATGTTGAACAAAAAAAAGGCTTATTGCAATATGCCGACAGTTTGTATGCTGCCTTTTACAAAAAAGCTGCATTAAGATTAGCAAAAGGCGAAAGTAATATACTGGAAAAGGCAAGCGCAGAAACTCAAATGGGACAAATAAACCAGCAATTAAATCAGCTTCTATACGACACTAATATTTTACAATTACAGTTTCAACTATTGTTAAACACTACAACAAAATTTATTCCGGAAGCTACTATATACAAAATGCAGTTAAATGCTGATACAGTAAAAGCAATATTAGCAGAACATCCAACAATCAAAATCATTCAGCAACAACAGCAAATTGCTACTGCTGTTTTACAATTAGAAAAAAGCAGGCTGCTCCCGGATTTATCTTTCGCTTACAACAATACCAGCATAAAAGGAATAGGTGCCGATGAAAAATATTACAGCGCTGCAAAACGATTTAATGCCATTCAGGTTGGTGTAGGCATCCCCATTTTTGCAAAGGCACAAAAATCAAAAATAACCAGTGCCAAAATTTATCAGGAGGTTGCAGCAAATAACTATGCAGCAGGTATACAAACGTTACAATTAGAATACCATGTTGCCCTAACACAATACAAAAAATATGCAGCAGCAGCGCAGTATTTTGAAAATACTGCATTAAAAAACGCCACCGTTATTGCAACCACTGCCAATATTCAATTGGCCAATGGCAATATCAATTATCTTGAATGGCTTCAACTAATTAACCAAGTTACCAACGTTAAAAGCGATTACATTGAAACAGTCAAAAATCTGAATGACGCTATTGTTCAACTAAATTATTTTACCAATCAATAATATTAAAAACATGAAAAAATCCTTATTTATATTAACCACCCTTCTGTTACTGATGGCCTGTAACACAAAGAAAAAAACAGAAGAAACTACGATAGTGGCTAAAAATGAAAACTTTGTTCACCTTACGGATGCACAAATAAAAAATGCCGGAATCGTTACGGGAAAAATTGAGCAAAAAGAAATTTCTGCCATATTAAAAGTAAATGGCAAAATTGATGTGCCGCCACAAAACATGGTTTCTATCAGCGTGCCGTTGGGTGGATATTTAAAAACTACCAAATTACTTCCGGGTATGCATGTATTTAAAAGCGATATTATTGCTGTAATGGAAGACCAGCAATACATTCAATTGCAACAAGACTATTTAACGGCCAAAGCAAAAATAAGTTTTTTAGAAAACGAATACCTACGCCAGAAAGAATTAAATCAAAGCCAGGCAAGTAGTGATAAGGTTTATCAACAGGCCGAAGCCGATTATAGAACGCAGCGGGTATTGATTACCTCATTGGGAGAAAAATTGAAATTAGCCGGAATTAACTTCGATAAGATAAGTGAAAACAGTATTTCGAGAAGTATAAATATTTATTCGCCTATCAATGGATATGTTTCTAAAGTGAATGTAAATATTGGCAAATACGTATCCCCTACTGAAGTATTATTTGAACTGATTAATCCAACTGATATTCATTTGGCATTAAAAATATTTGAAAAAAACCTGAACAAACTTTATATCGGACAAAAATTAACAGCGTACACCAACAATAATCCTGAAAAAAAATATCCCTGCGAAATTTTATTAATTGGTAAAGATCTTTCAATAGAAGGCAATACTGAGGTGCATTGTCATTTTGAATTATATGATAAAACACTTATTCCTGGTACTTATATGAATGCCGAAATTGAAGTAAAAAATATTAAAGCATTTGCATTACCTACCGATGCAATTGTTCGCTTTGAAGGCAAACAATATGTTTATAAAATAAATGGTAACAATCAATTTGATATGGTAGAAGTAACTGTTGGTGAAAGTGAAAATGGATTTGCAGAAATTATCTTTGGTTCAGATAATGATATGAGTAAAATTGACTTTGTAACAAAAGGTGCCTACTCTTTATTGATGATGATGAAAAATAAAGCAGAGTAGAAAGTAGTTATAATTTTAAAGATTCAGTACGGTCTTTGCAGGTTCCCCCTGATGAGTTATGGTAGAATCATTTACATAAATTATTGCCTATAAATCTCGTTTTACGCAGCACATTTTTGTGGGTACAACTTTACACACTAGCAGACAAGTCCTATCGTCAGAATTCTCTTTTTAAAATAAATGATTTATTCTCCCAATCAGTAAGTAAAATTATTTATTATGAAAAATAAAAAAATATTTTTATGATTTTAGAAGAAGAACTAAAGTTTGTTGTAGCTTTTCTATTTTATTAAATACAGCAATGAAGAAAGATATTTCACTTGAACAGGGAGACATAAATAACAGCGATTTACGTAAAGCGTATGTCAACCAACTGGATGAGCAAACAACAAAATGGATAAATGAAGATGCTGCTTATTTTTTACACCAGGCACTCAGTACGCCTGTGATGAATGTGCTTAGCAAAACTGAAGGCCCCTATATTTACGATCTTAATGGCAAACAATACCTCGATCTGCATGGCAATGGTGTACACAATGTGGGGTTTAGTAACCAAGACGTTATAAAAGCAGTAATTGAGCAATTGCAACAATCATTGGCATTTACACCCCGGCGATATACCAATATTCCTGCTGTACAATTGGCAAAAAAATTAGTGGCAATTACACCTGCTGGATTAGACAGGGTGCTCTTTTGTCCGGGTGGTTCAGAAGCCATTGAAATGGCTATCATGTTAGCGAAACAAGTAACAGGAAAATGGAAAACGATTTCTTACTGGGATGCTTATCATGGTACTGGATTTCAGGCGGCAAGCCTTGGGGGTGAAGAACATTTTACAACCGGTAATGGCCCAATGGTACCAGGCAATTTCCATGTTGAATTTCCAAACTATTACCGCAATCCCTGGGGATGGACAGATGAAGAAGCGATTGATGAAGAATACATCCGTCAGATAAAAATTATTTTACAGCGCAATCCCGATATGGCGGCCATTATTGGTGAGCCAATTTCTGCAACACCAGTTGTACCATCTAAAAACTATTGGTTAAAAGTAAAAGAGTTGTGCAATCAATATGGTATGCTACTAATTTTTGATGAAATTATTGAAGGCTTTGGAAGAACAGGAAAACTTTTTGCCAGTGAGCATTTTATAACACCCGATGTGTTGGTGCTGGGAAAAACACTCGGCGGAGGTCTTTTACCATTTGCTGGTATTGTTACCAAAGAAGCATACAATGTTCTGCCACACCGTTCTATTGGACACTTTACCCATGAAAAAAACCCATTGTGTGCAGCTGCTGGTTTAGCTACTATCAATTATTTAGAAGAACACGCACTTGTACAAAACGCCGCAACCTTTGGCAATTATTTGATGAATGAATTGCTGGCTTTAAAAGATATTTATCCACTAATTGGAAATGTAGCCGGCAAAGGATTGCACCTTGGTATAGACCTTGTAAAAAACCGTACTACCAAAGAAAGAGCGAATAAAGAAGCCGAAGCGATCATGTATTATTGCATGAAGGAAGGAGTTGCTTTTAAATTAATTGAAGGAAATATCATTACCATACGTCCATCATTAATAATTACTAAACAACATTGCGACCAGATAGTTGAAGCATTAAAGAAAGGGTTGGAAAGCTTGTAGCAACAACCTATTGGTACGATATCATACAATTAAATAGTGTTATAAATTTTTATTTATTTTCTTGGCAACTATATAATTATACATGCTCCACCAAACACAATAACAGCCCCTGTAGTATCAAATTTATCTGGTCTTATTCCTTCAATCTTACATCTCCAAATTAATGCCATTAAAGTAAAAATAATGAAAAGGGTATAATTAAAGGTTGAAAGAATAACCAGGCATCACTTAGCTGCAATTGGATGATTTAAAAATTTGTGGAAATAAAAACCAACTCTTGCTCACGTTCGTATATAAAATTAGTTAATTCAAGAAATTAAACAATACATAAAAAAGATACTCCTGATTAAAGTAGTATAATATTGTAATAGGTGAGAAACTTATAATTACCATGCTTACTAAAAATGTTAAAACCCGAATTTTAAAATACCAATAGATGATGAAATTAAAGAGTCAACACCATCCCCTGATTTTTAAATTTATGCATACCTTACTATTGGTAAAATGCTTACAAGATAAATAACAAAATTTGCTGAGTATTAAACATCCAATAACTATATTGCTTACATTAAGTTTAACAAAAACAATGAGAAAATATTTTTTTTTATTTCTTTTACTTGTCAACAATACCCTGACTGCCCAAATAATAAAAGGTATTGTTATAGATGGTAACACAAAACTTACACTTGAAGGAGTTACAGTAACACTGTTACCTATCAATAAAAGTAATGTTACAGATGAAAGGGGAAAATTTATGTTTACTAAAAATATTACTACTGGTAAAGAACTCGAAATTTCTTCAATTGGCTATGAAACCAAGATTATTCCTCTATCCATTGTAGCAAACAATGAACCGCTGTTTTTATATCCTCAAAAAACACAATTATCAGATGTAATGGTAAATACAAAAGCTGGGCAAGAATATAAAACCATTAGCAAGATGGATATTAAAATGCGGGGCATAAGTAATTCGCAGGAAATTTTAAGAATTGTGCCAGGCTTATTTATTGGGCAGCACCAGGGTGGTGGCAAAGCAGAACAAATTTTTTTACGAGGTTTCGACTGTGATCATGGAACCGATATCAATGTTACAGCAGATGGATTGCCGGT
This sequence comes from Ferruginibacter sp., assembly GCA_025352695.1. Lineage (GTDB taxonomy): Bacteria > Bacteroidota > Bacteroidia > Chitinophagales > Chitinophagaceae > Ferruginibacter. The sequence continues at coordinate 20,897 of JANXSK010000195.1, forward strand.
AAACCTCGTTTCCCATGCCCATGGCCAAGGCTATGCTGATATGCATTTTATTATTCCTGAAACAGTTGAGCAGGTTGATTTTCAAAAAGGCCCTTACAATGCAGCTAAAGGAAATTTTACAACCTCCGGCTTTGTTGATTTAAAAACAAAAAATGGGTTAACCAATAACCTCGTAAAACTAGAAGGCGGCATGTTTGATACGTATCGTGCCTTGGGTATGTTTAATTTACTAAACCAAAAAGCAAAAGCAAAACAACAATCCTGGTATGTAGCAACGGAGTATGCATATTCAAATGGCTACTTTGATCATCCACAGCATTTTAACAGGTTTAACTTTTTTACCAGGTACAATGGAAAAATATCTGAGCAGACAAATTTAATATTTACTGCCTCAGCTTTTTCAAGTAAATGGGATGCTTCCGGCCAAGTTCCAGACCGTGCCGTTGCTGATGGATCTATCGGTTTTTATGGTGCCATTGATAATACAGAAGGAGGCAAAACTTCCCGTAGCAACGTCAATGTTCAATTTATAACTTCGTTAAAAAATGGCAGTTTTATTAAAAATCAATTCTATTATTCCAACTACCATTTCGACCTGCACACCAACTTTACTTTTTTTCTGGAAGACACTGTAAATGGGGATCAGATAATGCAAAGAGAAAGCAGGAATATGTTTGGATACAATGGAACCTATCATCAACTATCGTTTATTGGCACTACACAATTAACTTCGCAAGCTGGTATTGGTATCAGGTGGGATAAAGTAAACAACCTCGAATTGTCACACACTGTAAACAGGTATACTTTATTAAACAGGCTTGCTTTTGGGAATGTTTCCGAAGCCAATACATTCGCTTATGTCAGTGAAACCTTCCGTTTTTCAGAAAAATTCAGCTTAAATACCGGCGTACGATTTGATCAGCTTTTTAATAATTATACCGATCATTTAAAAAGGGATAGTATGTATAAAGCAACTTCAGGCATTTTAAGTCCAAAAGTTAGTTTCTATTATCATAAAGACAATAGTACCCAATTTTATGTAAATGTTGGTAAAGGTTTTCACTCAAATGATACAAGGGTTTCAGTAATTGAAAAGGGAAGAAAAGTTTTGCCCGGTGCTTATTCTGCTGATATAGGAACGATTATAAAACCTGCCAAAAATTTATTACTGCAAGCTTCCCTCTGGTACTTATATTTAGAACAGGAATTTATTTACAGCGGCGACGGTGCGTTTGTTGAACCTGCAGGTAAAACCAAAAGAACAGGAATTGATTTTTCAGCAAGATATGAGCCTGTAAAAGCTTTTTACATTGATGCTGATGTAAACTATGCGCATGGTAGATTTACCGAAGAAATAAAAGGACAAAACTATATTCCGTTAGCGCCAGTATGGAGCAGCACGGGCGGTATTACCTATAAAAATAAAACTGGTATAAATGGCAGCTTGCGCTACCGTTGGTTGAGCAACCGTCCCGCAAATGAAAGAAACACATTAACAGCAATCGGTTATTTTGTAAATGATTTTATATTGAATTATACCAAAAAAAAATATGAAATTGGTTTAGCCATCAATAATATTTTCAATGTAAAATGGAAGGAAACACAATTTGATACTGAAAGCAGGTTAAAAAATGAAGCTGCTCCGGTAGAAGAAATTCATTTTACTCCAGGAACAAAACTTGCGGCTAAATTAAGTTGCAGTATTTTTTTTTAATGAATGATATTATTCATTGTTATTATTGACAATTAAGCCAATAAAGCGACCGAATAACTGAGTTGCACAAAAGGTAAAATTTATATACGCTTACTTCTTTAATGCGATTTAAAGAATATGCTATCCAGTAATTAAAAACTTAGATGGCGTATCAATTAATTTATACTAAATAATAAGGGCAGCTGGCAAATAAGTTATTTTGCTTTCAGATATGATTCAGGCTTTTTTAAAAATTCATCCTTACATTCTTTTGCACAAAAACCATACACCTTGCCTTTGTAATGACAGGTATCTTCAATACCAGCTGTTACCGGCATTCCACATGCAAAGTCTTTCTTATAGTCTACCATACTTGCTGTAAATTTCACCTTTACGGAATCTGAAATTTTGGTATAGGTGGTAGTCACAGGAGTTAATTCTATAGTTTTTTAATTATTGGTATTACAGGATATTGCCGCAAATATGGCAAGTACAATGATGGGATTGATTTTATATTTTTATTATTTTTTTTCGCTTATGAAAAGTAAAATATATAACTTATCGGAGGTGCTTTTTATCTTGCTGTATAAATAAGAGTCATAAAGTAACGGTTACTTGCATCATTCCTTTAAGGTTTAAATTAGTTTGCCCGGCAGCAAATTGCTGCGATATGGGTGATTGAATAGTTCCATCTTACACCAAAAAATTTACTTTAAAATTGGGAAACAATCCCATATATAAATTACCACCGCCACAGCCACTAATGAGGCAGGCATAACTAAATAAAATTGCTAAAAATAAAATAGCAACAATACATAACTTTTTCATAAAAAATTAAATAAATGAATAGAATAAAACAAAAAAAGAAAGGATAGTTCATGCCTTTGGAAGTTGAAAGAAATCGAAAAAAAATTTCTTTGACAGGTGTATTATTGTAAGCAGAATAAGTAGCAGAAGTCAATATGCTAAATAACTGAACGTAGATTGATTTGTTGAAAAATACAGCACTTCATTTTTGTCGTCGGTTTTTGCGCTCGGGATTTTCCTTATCTCTGTTTTCTTACTGCTGTAGCTTTTTCATCATTTGGCATTTGCCATTACAATGCATTTTAGGCAACGCTCTATTGATACAATTTATAGCGTAAGCAGCAGAATTGGTATAATAATTTATAATGATAAAACCCTTGCTGTAGGTTTAAGAAAGAAATGCTGCAAGAAATAAAAAGGCAATTATTTGTTTATATGAATTTTTAATTTTCAAAAAATATTTCAACAAAAAGGTCACAATTTGCAATTGTAAAATGATACTGTCATTAACTGAAAGGATGAAGCAATAAAGTTTTATAGCAATAACAAATATTTATAGCTATCCACCTGCTTTGATATATGACCAGCCTTGTTCCTGTTTTTTTGTAAGTTCTAAAATGGATACGGGAACGATGATAGCTTCTCTGATTACCCGGTTAGAATCTATATTTCTACCCTTGAGAGAGTTGTTGCAGGCAGCAAATACAACACCCCGTTTGCTTAAATCCAATATTTGTTCCTTGTGATAGCCCGTGTCTTTTAGCAAGGCATACACGGCATTGCCATGAAATACTACTTCAATCTTTGAATCAGGGGCCGCAGCCAGCACATTGTTAATTTGTTTATACAAACCCCGTTGCTGCGCTGTATCTCCACTATTCATATCCCAAATAATTTTGTGCTGGGCAATGGTTGTTAATGAAAAAAGTATTCCTAAAAGGAAAACAAAATGCACTTTAAAATATATCATAAAATTATTTTCAATAAAATTAAAGAAACCTTGGGTCATATCCCTACAATACAACAATAAGCGTAACTATTCAGTTCAAAAAGTAGCAATAAGCTATAAAGCTTTCAAAACGATATTAGCATTTTTGATAGCGCATCAACAACAAACTTAAACATGCGAATATGTTTACATTTTTAAGGATACGTACCATTGCTGCTAATAGTTAAATTTTTTGCAGTGATGTTTCTCTAAGTATTTGTACATGCAATTTAAAATGTTGAATTGCAAAGTGAAATTGCAAATAGGCTAAAACCTAATGCTGAAGGAAGTGTATTCCACAGGTGCCACATGCTAATTGCAAAATAGGCCCCTAAAAATACTGTTTTTTAAAACAGTTGCAAATGCTGCTGATATAGCAAAAAAATAAAAAACAATAGTAGTCAATTAAAGTAGATTGAGTAATTTTAATATCAAAAAGTTACTTATTTTTATATAAAAAAAAGGTAGGATAATATAGTAAAAATATTTTATTATGAAAAAGATAATCCTTGCATTTGATGGAATTCGTTTCTCAGAAGGCGCCTTTGAATTTGCCAGAAAACTTAATGAGTTAAAACCTATTTTACTAACCGGTATATTTTTACCACAGGCCGAATTAGCTAATTTATGGAGTTATGCCGAGGGAGTAGGCGTAACTTTTTTACCTCAACTTGAAAAAGATGATTCTGAACAAGTACAAAAAAATATTGAGCATTTTGAAAAACTTTGCCAGGATAATGGCATGAAATATCGGGTACATAAAGCCTTTTTTGATTTAGCGCTACCCCAATTAAAAAAAGAAAGTGGCTTCGCTGATGTACTTATTTTGGGCAGTGAAGTATTTTATAAAAATATGGGCACCCATAGCCCAAATGAATATTTACGGGATGCCTTACATAATGTTGCCTGCCCTGTATTACTGGTACCAGAAAAATTCAACTTCCCCCAAAACATTATTCTTGCCTATGATGGCAGTGAAGAAGCCGTGTACGCAATCAAACAATTTGCCTATTTGTTTCCTGAATTAACAAATACAAAACAAACACAGCTGGTATTTGCAAATACCCACGCAGAAGAAGATTTTCCGGATAAAATACAAATTGAAGAACTTGCAACCGGGCACTTTAGTAATCTTACCTTCCTAAATCTACGGATAAATAACAAAAAAGAATTCAGCGACTGGGTGTTGAATAATAAAGCTGCAATACTGGTAAGTGGTGCTTATGGAAGATCTGGGTTATCGCAACTTTTTAAAACAAGTTTTATACAAGACATTGTAGCAGGACACCTTTTACCGGTATTTATTGCACACAAATAATTGGGCCTATGATAGTTGTCAGATAAAATGAATGAAGCATTTAATCACTTTGAAAGGTTGCTGATTGACTATATAAAATAATCGATTGTAATTATAAAAATTGTAGTATGAAAAAAATTATCGCTGCATTTGATAGCCTTAAATATTCTGAAAGCACCAGAGATTATGCCACCAATATCGCAAAGCAAACTAGCACTCACCTGGTAGGTGTTTTTTTAGATGACGCTTTATATACCAGTTACAAAATTTATGACCTTATTGCAAAGGAAGGTGTATCGCAAGAAAAGTTAAATAAACTGGAGGTTAAAGATAAAGCCACCCGTGCCGCAGCTACGGCTGATTTTGAAAAGGCTTGTCAGCAACAAGGCTTGGAATATGCAGTACATCACAACCGTAATGCAGCTTTACAGGAAATAAAACAAGAAAGTATTTATACCGATCTACTGATTATAGATGCTAAAGAAACATTAACACATTATTCTGAAGAAATACCTACCAGTTTTATACGTGATTTATTAACCGATGCACAATGCCCCGTATTGATTGTACCATCAAAATATAAACCAATAGAAAAAGTAATAATGTTGTTTGATGGCGAACCTTCCTCTGTACATGCTATAAAAATGTTTACTTATTTGCTGCCAGAATTAGGTTCACTTAAAACAGAAGTAATTTCTGTAAAAACGCCTGAAAATTCCCGACACTTACCAGATAATAAACTAATGAAAGAATTTATGAAACGGCATTTCCCAAAGGCAATATATACAGTTATAAAAGGTTGGGCAGAAGAAGAAATAGTAAAACTATTACAACAACAAACCAGTAATACGCTGGTAGTTTTAGGTGCTTATAGAAGAGGAACTGTTAGCCGTTGGTTTAGAGAAAGTATGGCAGATACATTAATGAAAGCGTGTGAACTACCCATGCTGATTGCCCATAGTAAATAAAAACATTCAGCAACTATAAAATAACTCATTTAGATTTGATTGTAAAAATTTAATCATTGGCAAATCAGTAGCCGGATATAATTAATTACTGCTATTAATACAAGTCATTATGGATTCTCTTACCCACTTTGCACTTGGAGCCTGCATGGGCGAAGCTTTTGCAGGAAAGACAATTGGTAAAAAAGCCATGCTTTGGGGTGCACTGGCACAAAGTTTTCCAGATATTGATTTTTTGGCTTCCTTTTGGATGACTACCAGTAGTAATTTATTGGCCCACCGTGGTTTTACACATTCCTTTTTATTTTGCGCATTACTTACTCCATTGTTAGCGATGCTTGCTGCACGCATATACCGGCCTTATCATATCCGGTTATGGAAATGGATGGTATTTTTTGGAGTAGCTATTTTCTTTCATATTTTTATTGATGCCTTTAATAATTATGGTGTAGGATGGTTTGAACCCTTTAATCACCAACGAATTTCTTTCAATGCCATTTATGTCGCTGATCCTTTCTTTTCTCTTTGGCCCGGCATAGCCTGCATAGCACTTCTATACTTAAAGAGGTGGAATAGTCAACGTGTATATTGGTGGCGGATGGGACTTGGTTTAAGCGCATTGTATTTGGGATATTGCTTATACAATAAAGGCAACGTAGATATAGATGTAAAACATATTCTTAATAAGCAACAAATCAGTTATACAAAATATTTTAGCACACCGGCGCCATTACAAAACTGGTTGTGGTATGTAGTGGCTGGTAACGATAGTGGCTACTACGTAGGCTTTCGCTCAACCTTCGATAGCAAAAAAGAAATGAAGTTTCAATATTTTCCACGCAATGATTCTTTGCTACATCCGTATAAAGATCAGGAAGACATACTTAATCTTATTCGTTTTTCGCAACAATTTTATACTGTAGAAAAGTGGAATGATACGTTGGTATTTAATGATCTTCGATTTGGCCAAATTATTGGCTGGCAAAACCCCAAAGGAAGATTTGCATTTCATTATTACATACAACATCCACTTGAAAACAAATTAGTAGTGCAGCGTGGTCGCTTTAAAGGCTGGAACTACCAAACTACCCAATCATTAATAAAAAAAATAAAGGGAAATTAAAATAACAGCAGCTGCTGTCATTAGTAATAAAGTAACAAAGCCAAGTATATTGGAAACTTTCCCATTGGTATATTCCCCCATCACTATTTTATTATTAGAAATATGCAAAATTATGGCTATTAAAACAGGAGCCGTAAGTCCATACAAAATAGCAGAATAAATCAATGCCTTGATAGGAGATATCCCAATATAATTTAATGACAAGCCTAGAATAAGTGAAATAGCAATAATGATATAAAATGCTTTTGCTTCATGAAACTTTTTATCAAGCCCCTGCTCCCAGCCAAATGTTTCGGTAATGATGTAAGAAATTGAACCACTTAAAACCGGGATAGCCAGTAATCCCGTGCCAATTACACCAATCGCAAATAGCAGGTAGGCCGAGTTTCCTGCTAATGGCTTTAATGCTTGTGCAGCTTGTTCAACCGTATCAATTTGGTGAATGTTGCCATTAAATAATATAGTGCCGGCAGTAAGAATGATAAAGAACATCACTATGTTTGAAAATACCATACCAAAATCAACATCTTGTTTCATCTCCTGCATTACCTTTTTATTTATAACTAAATGCTTTTTGGCATGCTTCACTTTTTCTACTTCCATTGTTGCCTGCCAAAAGAAAAGATAGGGAGAAATTGTAGTACCCAAAATAGCAACCAGTATACTGATAAAATTTTTATTAAACTGAATAGTTGGTATAAAAGTAGCTTTCAAAACTATTAACCAATCTTGTTTATATAAAAATGGAACAACCAGGTAAACTAACAAAACAATACATAGGTATTTTAAAACTGCAGCTATTTTTTGATAGGGTAAATAAATAAGTAAAATTAAAAGCAGTATGGTAAAAAAAACACTAAAGTAGGTAGCTGCGATAGAAGGAAATAAAAGATTACCAACTGCACCCATCCCTTGAATATCAGCCCCAATATTCATAACAATGGCAGGAAAACTAAACAAAACCATTAAATATAAAACAGGTTTTGGATAATGGGATTTTAGTGTTCCCGCTAAACCTTGTGAAGTTACCAACCCAATTCTTGCACACATTTCCTGTATAGAAGCCATTAATGGAAATGTAATAAATGCTGTCCAGAGCGTAGAAAGACCATATGCTGCACCAGCCTGAGAATAAGTAGCTATTCCAGATGGATCATCATCGCTGGCACCCGTAATAAGGCCTGGTCCTAAAAGTTTCCAAAAACGAATAAATTTGTTTGATTTTTTTTTTGTATCTGACATGCTTGAAATGCTGTTAAGCTTATATTGAAAACTCCATTAAAATTAATGAAAAAGGATGGTCATAATTTTTTTGTATAAAAAAGAAAAATATTTTCCTAAAAAATTAATAAAATTTATTTATCCCCTTCCCCTTTAGTAACGCTTACTACTTTTATCGGAAAAATGCATTGTTACATAGTATACATTTCCCTTTCCAATTTTAAAAACATTATTTTAATGTAAATATTTTCATCACACCTGTAAGCCAGTAAACTTTTTTTATACGTTAGTTTCTTACTGCAACTAATTTTAATTTAAAGGCCGACATACTTCCCTTTTAAATGATTAAGATGTACTATAATAATTTAAACCCGGTTTTTTTAAGATATAACAGCAGCAAAACTACAACAGCAAAATTACTAGATAAGAATTTTTAGCAGGAAAAAATATGGTTTCATTCAATTAAATTTTCTAATGAATTGAGTAAGAAAGAAAATAGTTTTTAAAATATTTCCTGTGACTATATTCCGTAAAATATGTTTGTAGAGCAATAAGCTATTAAAAAATTAAATACAATCCACAAGGAATAAAAAATTGAACAAATTTTAAACTCGTCCATTTTTTTCATAAATATTTTTTTAATAATCAGAATTAACCTAAACAATTTGATTACAATTTCTGTTTAAAAATATTAACAAATAATTAAACATTATAGAAGAAGTTTTATTATAGAATTAAAAATTTTATTTTCTTATTAACTAAAACCTAAACAAAATGCACCAAACAATTCTGGAAATCTTGCCCATTGCAAGTAACAATTATGTCGCCTTTACTTTTTTTGTAGGTACAATGGCCATGATGGCCGCTTCCGTTTTCTTCTTTTTCGAGATGTCCAATGTTGATAAAAAATGGCGGACATCGATTTTGGTATCTGGGCTAATTACGTTTATAGCCGCTGTACATTATTATTACATGAGAGGTTACAACCTAGATACAGGAAAGTCGCCGGTTTTCTTTCGTTATGTAGATTGGATTCTTACTGTGCCATTAATGTGTGTTGAGTTTTATCTAATCACCAAAAAAGCAGGAGGCAAAATTAGCCTATTGTGGCAACTGATTTTTGCTTCTTTAATTATGCTGGTAACCGGCTACATCGGAGAGGCAATTTACGGAAATGAAAAACAAAGCTGGATATGGGGATTAATAAGCGGTTTAGCATACTTCTACATTGTTTACCTGGTATGGTTTGGTGAAGTATCCAGGCTTGCTAATAATGCAGGACCTGCCGTTGCAAAAGCAGTTAAAACGTTGGGTTGGTTTGTTCTTGTTGGATGGGCAATTTATCCTGTTGGATACATAGCCGGCACAGAGGGAGGATTATTTGGAATGAAAGTATTTCAAGGTCTCTCAATGGATATTGTGTATAATATAGGTGATGCTATAAACAAGATTGGCTTTGGCCTCGTCATATATGCACTTGCCCAAACAGATAAATCATCTGCAATCGCATAAACTATTTTTACCCCTATGATATTAATTTTATTGTAGGGGTATTATTTTTATTGCAGTTTTATTATATAAATTTTAAAGATAAAGATAACAGTTCGTTTTACGACACGTTTAAATGTTTAAGCATTTATAAACCAAGGGTGTCTTAATAAAAGCCCAATGATAAATCAAGATTTTAAAAGTGGTACTATTTTTAAAAATTTATTTAAATAAAATAAATGACTAAGAAAATTTTGTTGTTGCTGGGTGTAATTTTATTAATTGTTCAGCAATATATCTTACCTGCTTCATTACAATTACAATTTCTAATTTTCTTAACAGGCATTATTATTTTAGGAGTTCCACATGGTGCGGCAGACCTTCTGATTGCGACAAAGCAGGCAACTGAAAAAAAACATGTTTTTAGCAAGTCATTTTTCTTTATCAACTACCTTTTAAGATTAGTACTGTTTGCAATTGTATTATGGATATTTCCGTTGGCAGGCAATGTATTATTTATATTTTTTGCAGCCTATCATTTTGGTGAAACCGACTTAAGTCACTTTAAAACCAATAATATTACAGGCAAAATATTTGTGATAAGTTATGGTCTTGTTATACTAAGTGTTATACTGCTTAACCATTTAGAAGAAGTAAAACCATTGCTTCACCAATTTGATACTGGAATAAAAAATGAAGCATTTATTAACTTTCTTGCTCAAAACAGGTACACAATTTTATCTTTTTTTGGAGTGTTGTTTTTTACAAGCACTTTCATTTATTTATTAATTAACAAACCAGCTACGCAAAACCAAGGACATTTTTTGATTCAGTTTGCCATAATAGTTTTTATTATTTATCATTTACCAATGATGTTGGGTTTTACTTTTTATTTTGTTATTTGGCATTCGCTTTTATCTCTTAATAATATTGTAAACTACCTGCGCAAAGATGGGGTATTTTCAAAAAGTGTAATCGTTAAACAAATAATTTTTTATAGTTTACTAGCTATGTTCGGTGTTGTATTGTTTGGATTAACAGGATTTATGTTTGTAAGTAATAATGCTATGGTTGTATATATCTTTCTTGGTTTAGCTGTACTTACTGCGCCGCACATGCAAGTAATGCATGACATGTATACAAGCATACGAAAACAGGAGATGAGAGTAAATGAATCCTGATATAAAATGTTACTGAATTATTTTAATCATTTTTTTGCAACTTTTTTCTTTACAATATGTTCTAAAAACAAAATTAAATATTATGAAATCAATTAAAAAAATTGCCCTGTCTTTTGTAGCCATTTTATTCGCTATGAATATCACTGCACAAACAAAATCAGACATTGTTGGAGTAGCTGCAGCATCAGCAGTCCATACAACATTGGTTACTGCTATTAAAGCCGCAGGCTTAGTAGCAACGTTAAAAGGAAAAGGCCCTTTTACTGTATTTGCACCAACCAATAATGCATTTGCAAAGTTACCTGCTGGTACTTTAGAAAGTTTATTAAAACCTGAAAACAAAGCAAAATTAGCAGGTATTCTCACCTACCATGTTGTTGCAGGTAACCTAGATGCAAAGGCTATATTGGCGGCTATTAAAAAAGCAAATGGCAAGTTAGAAATTACAACTGTAGCTGGTGGCAAATTAGTTGCTTCTATCGAAGGTGGTAAAGTTATTTTAACAGATGAAAAAGGTGAGAAAGCAACTGTTACAGCTACCGATTTGAAGGCTACCAATGGAGTCATTCATGTAATTAACAGCATATTACTTCCTAAGTAAAACCCAAAACACCTAAAATAAACAATTGCTTTAACAAGCAGTTGTTTATTTTAATAATTTAATTACTTTTAATTTATACGATTTTATTATTACTACAATTTCATTTGACTGTGAAAGTATATAAGTTTAAACACTACGAAATATTTGTTAAAGAATCACTTTCTAATGAAGAACGTTTTTTTGCGCAATACAATGATTTTTTTGAGGAACTTTTGCGGTGCAAAAATATTAGTAATATGAAAATCTACCAAGTTTTTAATCTTTGTAATTTCACTATCAGCTCAAAACCATTCCTTGTTGAACCTCTTTTAAAAAAGCAATATTTACCTGCTTTTAAATTTTTGGCCTGTAACAATTAAAATATCCTACTTATATTTCTATACTTTTTTTTGCGCAGTATTAACATAATTTGCTTTCATAATTTTTACGGGTTTCCTTACAATAATATCAGACCCTTTTGCTAAAAAAATAGAATGTGGCGTAACATCTTTTATAAAAGGCACAAAAGCTGCTCCATACAAATGCTCCACATCACATTTTAACAAATAGCTTGTTACTGGATAGACTTGCCAGCGTGGATGTTCAACTGCATATTCGATAGTAGTATTTTTATTAAGTTGGTTATAACCATAATAATGTTCCAGTATAAATTCCGCTTCGCTACCAGGCACAATATCTTCTAATTGGTTAGTTGCCTGTATTTCTATAGAGTTCCATGATCGCCTCTTTTTCTTCCAGTTATATTCTACCAATAATTTATTATTTACTTTACGAATATTATGAAACATTTTAGCAGTGCTGTAATGTTCATTGTACAATATATTAGCCGTTGTGGCGATGATTGGTTTTGGAACAATTTCAGAGATAAATGCTGCACCACGCTTCCATTGGAGACCGTCAAAATGTTTCACATAAAAACGCAGGTTGACTTCATCAAAGTTGGTATGCGATGGCCATTGTATGCCCATTACCTTTGTATTATTAAATAAAAAACCCACTACACTTACCAATGCTTTTTCCTCAAACAAATCAAGCTCTGTGTAGGGTGGAAGATAAAGTTGCAATATCTTAGGATCTACTTCAAAATTTATCATAGCCAAGTATTCCCATTTTGCAGATAAAAATATTTTCTGTTTCATGTTACTTTATTTTTTCAGTTATGGTATCAGATTTTGCATAGCGAAATCTAGCAATTAAATTTGTTTCATAATAACCGTCTATTCCCAAGCTAGTAATGCTACCGGCATTATCAATATATAAAAATCCATCGGGAGCAATAATAGTCTCGTCAACATAAACATCAGTAACTTTTCCTATAACAAAAAAACTTCTATTATATTGAATGGGAATAATTTCAACCAGTTCCATCAAATATTTAATATTACTTTCTGCAACAAACGGTGCCTTTATATTTTCCTTCCATTCAATCCCAAGACCCGATTTTTGAAACTCACTTTCACCTGCGGAATATTTGGCACTTGTTTGATGCGCCTTATCAATAAAAGAAGCATGTATGTGATTCATTGTATAAACGCCCGTTGCTTCTATATTAGAAATTGTATGGGGAGCCGCTTCTTTTGGGCGGTTTATAAAACCAATCAAAGCTGGATCTGCACCTATATGCACAAGATTACTAAATATGGCAAGATTTGGATTACCCTCGCAGCTAATAGTACCAATTAAAGTAGCACTTTTAAATCCGCTAAGGCAATTAATAAAATTGGTACGATAAAAACGATCCCATGATTTTATATTGTCATTAGAAAAATGTTGCATCAAACTATAAAATTTATTATTTGATAAACATCGTTACGTAAGAATAGTTTTAAACAGGTTATTTTTTATGCTTCAAAATATATTTCTATTTATAAAAATACCGCCCATTAATAGAAGAATAGTAATCGCTACAAATCCCGCATATTTTACACCAATTTGTTTTGGCTGTGGAATGAATGGTTTATAACCTGCCAAGAGGCATTTTAAAGACGATGGTCAGTAAAAACAATGAGAATGATCATAGTCAGATTTTTATTAACTAAGGACTTTCTTTATAAAATCGTTGTTGTTTTAGACTTACATACCAAAGCAATATAATAGTAATTTAAAAGCTTATTTTATGCCTTGGGCAAACATAAGTTGTAAGGATGCCCAAACATATTCAGTAGCATTTTCTTATAAATATATAATTTATTAAAAAATATTTTTAAACCTTTTTATGTAATACACGTTGTAGTTTTAATGAAATATACTTACAACCAAAATCATTACTTAAATTTTTAGATTCACAATATTTATACTTTTTTAAATATCCGAATAAGGTTTACGAATGATAAAAAAGTTCATTTCAATAAAATTCAAACAAACAATATGCTAAATAAATTTTCCAAATTTGAATTTGCCATTTTGATTTTATCGATAGTAATAATATTCATTTCTGAATATTATTACATTGTATTAAAAAATCATGAAAGAGCAATATTTATTGGCTTGTGGCCTCCCACTATGTTAACATTATTGACATATTTAAATTCAAAAAAACAGAAATAAAATGGAAAATTTAGATTTGATTATACTAACAATTATCGTATCTGCTGTTTTCTTTGGTTTTTCTTTTTCTTTATACCAGGCACAAAAAAAAGCGCAGGGAAAATAAAAAATCATACTTCTTGTTGTAAAGTATATAACAGAACTATCAATTTCAATTTTTCAACTATATTTACTACACTTATAATGTTGTTTGTAATGGTCAACATTTATAGTTAATTTCTTATTTTCTTTTGAACATGAGGCAAATATTATTTTATTCTAAACATAGGTCTATACTTTTCACTATTAATTAATATTAAGATCTTTGTATATAGTGTAAAGGTTTTTAAAAGCTTTAAAAAAGGCTATTACTATAGTCTTTAGAGGTGTTCAAAACTAATTGATACCAATCTCATTATTTTTGCAATTTTACATTTTCATTCCCTCCATCGGGTTAGCGCCTTTCTTAAAAATGTATTCACTTTGTAATAAATAAGTTCCTGAAATTACAATTACCTCACCTGTCTTCAGGCCCGATATTATTTCTATCCTGTCATTACTTTCCAGACCAACTTGTACCATTTTATTTTTAAAAGAATGAGCACCTGTTTTTACCCAAACTGTAGCTCCCCTCCCATCTCTTAATACTGCATCAATAGGCAGTGTGAGTGATGAATGTTCCCTACTCTTTAATATTACATAGGCAGGCATACCCGGTTTTAATTGTTTGTCTGCATTAGGAATGGATACCCGGATTAAGTTAATTCTTGTATCAGGATTTATCTCAGGATTTACAAATTTAATATTGCCCTTTATTTCTCTGCCACCCAAATCTGGTAGTTGTACCACTGCCAAACCTTTAAGATCTACTTCTGAAAGTTGGGATGTATACATTTGGGCCTCTGCCCAAAGGTTTGACAAATCTGCCAGCTTTACAATGGTTCCACCATCCATTAAATAGTCGCCTTCTATAAGCTCCAAGGTGGTAATATATCCACTGGTATTGCTGTAGAAAGTAGTAGTGGGAGAAGTCTTTTTATTGCGCAACAATTGTGCAATTTGAGCTTCACTCATACCCCATAAAAGCAATTTATTTTTTGCACTTTTTAATAGCAGATCAAAGTCAATGGTTGCATCGTTTTCGAATGCTTTTTTTCTGTCTGCAGCCAACAAGTATTCTTGTTTTGAATTGTTTAATTCTTCACTGTATATATCATACAACGGGGCATCTTTAGGAACAAAATCACCTATATTTTTAAAGTATAATTTCTCTACCCTACCCGATACCCTTGAACTTATCGAAGTAGTTGTTGTTTGGTCGAAATTTAAGGTAGCCGTTAACACCAACTTGTCGCCGATTGTACCGGTACGTAAGGTATCTGTTTGTACATTGCCCAATTGTATTTGTTCTGCACTCAACAAAATTTCATCTTTATTTTCTGCGTTGTTTTTATTAGCCAGTGTTAGGGTCATGTGACAGATAGGGCATTTTCCTGGATTATATTCTACTACCTGCGGATCCATGGAACAGGTATAATAGGTATCCGGATCTTTCAGTACTTCCTTTTTGCTTTTACAAGATGCTCCTAATAAAGTAATGATTGCGAATAAAGATCCACAGAAAACAATTTGTACAAGTGTGCGACGCCAATGAAGCTTAATTGAAATACAATTGTCTGGTACATACCTATCTTTTTTCATTGCTTAATTTTTAATTTTAATAAAACTTTCGCTGTCCATTAAATATTGTCCATCGACAGCAACTGAATCTGTGGGCTGCAAACCACTAATGATTTGAATGTGATTTTTATAGAGCATACCAACATTTACTTTTTGCGCTTTAAATCCTCCAGCCATTTTTTGAAATACCACTTTCTCCATTCCTAAAGACAACACTGCTTCTTTAGGTAACCAAAATGCATCTTTAGTGTTTCCAAAAACTGTTGCTGTTACCTGGCTGCCAATGGGAATTTTTAACACACTATTGTTGAAGTACACCCTTGCGGTTAACGTTTTGCTATTTTTACGATAGAAAGGTTCAATAAAATTAATAGTAGCCCTGAAATCCTCATCTGGTGAGGTTTCCGGAACTACCCTTACCCTATTTCCTGGTTTTACCAACCCCTGGTTATCGCCGTAAATATTTAATAAAGCCCACGCCTGAGCCGGATTAAATACCACAAAAAAAGACTGCCCTTTTTTTACATACATGCCTTCTTTTAAAGTTAGTTCTTCGGTAAGTAAAGCAATGTCTTTCATGCCTACAGATGTAGTATTCATTGCCCCTCCGTTGGAAGCTTCATGTATATGGCCACTGTAATTGCTATACACTGAAATGGTTAAAGATGGCTTGCCTGTTTGTATAACCTGTTGCAATTGCGCATTGCTGATACCGAGCAGTGTTAGCTTATCTTTAGCAGCCTGAATGAGCGTTGTATTATCCGGATCATTTTTTATAAGAAATAATAAATTCTGTTGAGCAGTCAATAATTCGGGGCTATAGATATCCATGATGCGTTGCCCCTTGGTAATTTTTTGAAACCGATAATGCACATATAACTTTTCAATACGGCCCTCAACGCTAGATGAAATACTCCCTGCCTGCCTGGTATCATAGGCAATATTGCCAAGTGCTTCAATCTCTATTTGCTCTTCCTTTTTTTTAATGGTGGTAACAGGTATAGAAGAGATAACAAATTCGTTGGTAGGTTTTAATAATGAAGTCAAAGTAGCATCGGCTGATTTTTCACCGCTGGTTTCTTTCTTTACCAGTTGCATTCCACAGATAGTGCAGTTACCCGATTTATTACTGATGATTTGAGGATGCATGGAGCAGGTGTATAAAAGTTGCTCCTTTTCAACAACGTGGGCAGTATGTGTATTTTTTTTATTGTTACAACCTGTTACAATAAGCAAAAAACAACCTGCAATAATGAGCAATAAATAAATTGAAAATTGCTGCGCACACATTGCCTTATTATTTTGGCTTTTTGCCTTTTGTTTTTTTATTAAGTGTATTTTCATAACCCTATTTCTTTTCAATTATCCGTTCCAGCGATACCTGTATTTTAAGTGACTGGTTCAACAATTCTATGTATTCCAATTGCATCATATTCAAAGATTCCCATGCATCGTACAGCATAAACAACTCCTCCGTATTTTGCTCATACCCCAATTGGATAGTTTTATAATTATTCTTTAAAGCAGGTATAATATTGTCTTCGTATAATTTTAACTGCTTTCGTTTTAATACTATTTCATTACGCATGGCATAAGCCATACCGCTGTATTCATTTACCATCATTTCTTTTTGCGATTGTAACGATCTGGCTTTCCATTTCAGGCTTTCTATAGTAGCCTTATTCATTTTAGACGACCATTTTGCAAGCGGTAATTTCATCATACCCATTAAAGAATATTGCATGGGCAAACCACCAAAACCAAACATGTGCTCGTACCGAATACCAAATTGTGGATGGAGACTTTGTTTTTCTGTTTCCTCTTTTAAAAAAGTAAGATTAATGTCTTTATCAATGGCTTTTAAATCGCTGCGATTGCTATAAAAAAGTGTACTGTCAAATATAATAGCAGAATAATCATTTAACTGATAAGTAGTATCAATATCAAAATCAATTAGCGCATTTCTTCCCATCAGCGAATTGATTCGAATGCGTTTTTCTTTGATGTCATTTTCAAACATCAGTTGCATATTTTGTATAGTACCCAATGCTGCTTTAGCTTTATAATAAGCACTTATTTTTTCTAAGCCATTTTTATAACGGATCTCCGCATTTTTTATCATAAAGTTCAGCAGCTTTTCATTTTGCTCCAGCACCGCTAATTTCTTTTTCAGCATTACCCATTCAAAGTAATTTCCTTTTGCTTCATTTATCAGTTCATTAATTGTTGCATTCTTTTTTTCTTTTTCTACTGATGACATGGCTTCCATATAAGTAGCATCGGCATTTTGTTTCTTTTTATTGGGCAACATCTGCTGGCCACCAATCATATATTGTCCCATGCCAGTTGCACCCATATCACCTTTTTTCCAAAGGGCGGGATTATAAGGAACCATCCAAAACCCAGTGCTAAACTCAGGTGCCATCCAGCTTTTGGCACCTTTGGCAGCTTCATCCAGAGAACGAATTTCATTGGCATACATTTTTACAACAGGATGTAAAGTGGCAATGCTATCAACAATAGCATCTAGCTTAAGCGTTTGTGCCGTAACAAGTTTTCCGGAAAAGAAAATGGTATATATGAAAATTATTTTTTTCATTGTAATCTATTTTAAGAACAACAATTTTTATTATTTTGAATGGGTGGGCATGGTACAGATCCATACGAACAAAACACACAGCAATCACCCATTTTAGGTTTTAATATTGTTTTACATTTTTCACACTCATAAAAATATCTGCAGGAATTAACAGGCATTTCTTCCTGCTTTTGATGACCGCATTGAGGGCAAGTAATTGTTGATGTTACTATGATTTCCATTATATTATTTTATAAATTTCTTTTTAAAAGCCAGCTATAAACAACTGAAGTCAGCGTACTTTTTAGTGGCTCAATATTTCCGGATATTTTATCAACCAATAAAAAAATTACTCCTTAACATCAATTAAATCAATTTTACCTTTTCTTTTTAATTCCCGCTCTTTAATCATTTCAAAAACAACAGGCGTTATCAGCAACACATAAATAGTAGAAGTAATTGTACCTCCAATCAATGGTATTGTAATAGGACGCATAATATCACTGCCTACACCGGTTGACCATAATATCGGTATCAACCCAAACAAGCCAACAGATACTGTCATCAATTTTGGCCTTAACCTTTTTGCCGCACCTTCAATTACAAATTCTCTGATGATAGCTGGTGTAATCGTATTACTGGAATTACCATATTTGGCCACCATATTTTGCATGGCTTCATTTAGGTAAATGGTCATTAACATGGCAGTTTCTATTGCCATTCCGAATAAGGCAATAAATCCAACGGCTACTGCTACGGATAAATTAACTCCATAAAAATAAACCATAAATACGCCCCCAATTAATGCGAAGGGAACTGTTATCATAGTAATAAGCGATTCTTTAAATGAATGATACGTAAAATACAGCACCATAAAAATAATGAGTATTACAACCGGCATTATCATGGTAAGTGTTTTGTTGGCACGCAATTGATTTTCCCATTGTCCGCTCCATTCTAAAAAATAACCTTTTGGCAATTTGGTTATCAACTGGTTTAATTTTTTTTGTGCTTCCTGTACAGTGCTTCCTAAATCTCTTTCTCTTACATTAAACAAAACGGTGCCTCTCAGCATCGCATTTTCTGAATTGATCATTGGGGGACCATCGGTAATTTTTATATCAGCAACAGCAGCCAAAGGTACCGGGCCAAAACTCATAGTTTGCACCTGCATCCGTTTAAGAGACTGCAGGTTATTTCTAAAATCCTGCCCGTAGCGGGCATTCACTGAAAACCGCTGTCGGCCTTCAATTGTTGTCGTTAATTTCATTCCACCCAACGCAATTTCAATTACTGCATTTACATCATCCACACTCAATCCATATCTACCAATCTCATCCCGTTTTATGGCAATATCTATATACTTTCCTCCGGTAATGGGTTCTACATACAAGTCTTTTACGCCTTCAATACCTTCAAGCTGTTTTTTAATTGTTTGTGCAAATGCATAAATACTGTCTAAATTTTGTCCATAAACTTTTAATCCAACATCTGTACGGATACCGGTTGATAGCATGTTAATCCGATTGATGATAGGTTGTGTCCAGCCGTTGGTAACACCTGGAATTTGCAACTTAGCATTCAATTGGTTCATGATACTATCCTTTGTAATTTCTTTGCGCCATTCATTTTTTGGCTTTAGTAAAATGATGGTTTCAATCATGCTGATAGGACTGTTATCAGTAGCCGTATTTGCCCTTCCTGCCTTGCCCAATACATGTGCTACTTCCGGAACAGTAGAGATGATATTATCCTGTACCTGTAATAGTCTTTTGGCCTCAGAATTAGATACATCCGGTAAAGTAACGGGCATAAATAATAAAGAACCTTCATCTAAGGGTGGCATAAATTCAGATCCCAAATGGATCATCATAACAACACCTATACCCAATGCTACAAGATTAATACCAATGGTTGTTTTCCGCCATTTTAAACACCATTTTAAAATGGGTGTATAAATTTTTTCGAGCCGGCTGGTAATGGGGTTAGCACTTTCAGGTTTCATCCTGCCTTTCAATAAAAAAGAAATTAATACAGGAGCCAGTGTTATAGCAAGAAAAGCATCCACCAAAAGGATGAAAGTTTTTGTCCATGCCAATGGATGAAATAATTTCCCTTCCATGCCTGTAAGCAGGAACACGGGCAAAAAAGAAGTGACCACAATAATGGTAGAATAAAATACACCCGGTCCCACCTGCTTGGATGCTTTCATAATAATCGCCATTCTTTCGTCAGCCGTTAATGGATCTTTACTTCGTTTAAATCGCATCTGTATAAATTTTCATTGTGCTGATTATTTTCTGATCATTCCGACAAGTTTTTAACTCATTGTTTATAACTCCTTTGCCGCCTGCGCTTCGCTTAAATGCCGGTAATTGTTTTCTACCATCACTATGCCATCATCCACTACCACGCTAATGGCAAGGGCAATACCTGTTAACGACATGATGTTGGAAGAAATGCCAAATGCTTCCAACAATATAAAACCAATGGCAACTGAAATGGGTAACTGTATCAATATAACTATGGCGCTGCGCCAATGAAAAAGAAACAGTATAACGATGATTGAAACTGTTATCAACTCTTCTATTAAAGTCCCTTTTACAGATTCAATGGCTTCCAGTATCAATGTACTTCTATCGTAAGAAGTTTTAAATGTTACCTCTTCAGGTAAGCCCTTTTCCACTTCCTTCATTTTGGCTTTAATAGCTTCAATTACATTGTTGGCATTTTCATTGTACCGCATTACTACAATGCCACCCACTACTTCGCCCTTTCCATCAGCATCAAAAATACCGAGGCGTAAATCACCGCCCATTTGTACACTGCCAATATCTTTTACCCTAACCGGAATACCATTGTAATTACTCAATGCAATATTTTCAACATCTTCTTTATTTTTGATATACCCCAATCCACGAATGATATAAGCCATATCTGCCATTTCAAATTTCCTTCCTCCCACATCATTGTTATTGGCTTTTACTTTATTCATCACATCCATCAAAGAAATGTTATAGTACTGCAGCTTTACCGGATCAACCACTAACTGGTACTGTTTTTCAAAGCCTCCAAAAGAGGCTACTTCGGCAACGCCAGGCACTGTTTGCAACGCAAATTTTACATACCAATCCTGCAAAGCACGTTGTTCTCCCAAATCCATTTTAGGTGCATCAAGGTGATACCAAAAAATATGACCAACGCCTGTACCATCCGGCCCTAGTGTGGGCGTGATACCTTGTGGCAATAAGCGCTGCGCAAAATTTAACCTTTCCAACACCCTTGTTCTTGCCCAATAAATATCTACATTGTCTTCAAAAATTACATATACAAAACTCATCCCGAACATAGAAGATCCGCGGATATTTTTTATTTTTGGTATGCCCTGCAAATTACTTACCAACGGATAGGTTATCTGGTCTTCTATAACCTGCGGACTCCGGCCCATCCATTCGGTAAAAACAATTACCTGGTTTTCACTTAAATCCGGAATGGCATCAATTGGATTTTTTTTGATTGAGTAAATTCCCCATGCAAAAAGACCACCTGCAATCAGCAATACAATAAACCTGTTGCGCAAGGCTAGCTCTATTAATTTTTGAACCATAGTAAGCGAATTATTAATTCAATAATATTATTTATCAATGGTCAATAGTGAAAAGCCGAAGCTACTTTATTTACGAGCAACTTTTACTTACCAAAAACTCAACTCATCAACTGACAGCAGATCAACATCCATCGCCTTTTCACTATTTTATAATTTCCTTTACAGAACCACAAGTACTCATTGCTGTATCAAAATATGGATTGTTTACTGCCTTAATTTCACTTAGCCACATAGCCCCACCTTTGTTTTCATTGTACATCGGACAATGATCCTGATAGATAGGCTTGCCTGCGCCAAATGCTTTTACCAGCAGATAGACTGCCTCACTCATCGTAGCAAAATGTTCACGCTGGTGAATGATTTCATCATCGTTATTTCCTATATGTTCCGCACCTTCTTTCAGACTTTCTGCTATACTATCAAACAGTTTTTTTTGCGATGCTGTTAATAAAGATTTATCCAGCTTAGTGATATTTTCATTCATAATTTTTCCGCTATTGGCTGCTGCTGTAGCATCATCATTGGCAAGTGCATTTTTTATTTGCAGGTAATTGCCAATAATTTCTTTTATAGAATTTGCCGCTCTTGCACCTACGTTGGTAAATAAAACTGCTACAACTTTTACTTCTTTATCGGCAATATCAATGGCATGCTGCATAGTATCTTTACTGGCATTTTTCACTTCATGCAGTTCCGATTCTTTCTTACCATTGCTATTGCAGGAAGTAACTAACACAGCACTTACTGCGTACAGACTAAAAATTATTCTTTTCATTGCTATAAAATATTTTATTTATTAATGTTGGTGTTTAGAATAGTCTTCCTTCTTTTCAACTAACGCCATTCCGCATTTGGAGCACTTGCCGGGTTGATCACTAGTAACATCAGGGTGCATAGGACATGTGTACATTTTCATCACTTCCATTTTCATGTTTCCCTTTTTTGATTTGGTCAAATCCATCCCACATTTAGTACATTTTCCGGGCTTGTTACTAGTAACTTCCGGATGCATCGGACAACTATACATTTTCATTGTTCCCATTTTCATTTGCGCATGTTTTGATAAAACAAGGTCCATTCCACATTTAGAACATTTGCCAGCTTTATCACTAGTTACATCAGAATGCATCGGACAACTGTATTTCATTTTTTCTGATGGAACCTTAGACGTTTTCATTTTATGTTTTGCTGTGTCCTGTGAAAAAACAGAAACAGATAAGATGGTTAAAGCTGCCATCATCAGCATTTTTAATGATTTCATTATTATATATTTTTTATGTGAAGAAGAAAAAAAACTTGATATAGCGTATACAAATGCCAAAACCCTGGCAAATAATTTGCCCGGTTAAGTAAGAGAAGTAAAGTTTAAATAAGGAAAAAGCAGTTCCGGATATAAACTGCTACGCCACTATCTTGTGGAGGTGCATGACTGATGGGATTTTCTTCTGTTACAGCAGAAATATCAGCAACAGGTAATTCAAAAATTGTAACCGGTAGTGCAATTGCTAGTAACTGAGGCATTTGAAAGACAGCTTCACCACCCTTTTGATCTGCATTATTTTTTATAAATTTATTCTCATCTTTGCAGCAACCATTGTCCTTTTTTTGTGATTGTTTCATGCCACATTTACCACAAGAGGTAGTTTCTTTGTGGCCCAAACCCCACTCTGCCAACTTGCCCATACAATAGTGCACATGTACAGTAGCACCAATAGAAGTGCTGATGTACACAAGAGCTAATATGGCTACAAGTAACTTTTTCACAGTGTAAAAGTATAAATTATTTTTTGTAAAGTAGTGTTATTTTACTTTCCGGTTAAATAATTACTCGGCAAAAATTAAAACTGGGACTTGAAGTTTTTGTCCAAAAAATAAACTAAAATATAACATCTGGTGACTTACTTTGTTTAAAATAAAATGTTTCATTTTCTTATTTATTTAAGAATAAATAATTTTAAAATTTCCCCTATTGGGCACTTTGTTTAAAATAAAAAGTGAGTATATAAAATGTAATTCGTATTATTTGGTAAGAGCACCAACGTACAAATTGCATAAAAATATTTTTTGTATGAATCAAATGTTCGTTGTTAATTACTACACAATCATTTTGAATAATTAGTTCCAGCGTATGCTCCATCTCTGCAGCAATATTTGCATTACGCACATCGAGATTTAATTCAATACTGGCATAGGCACTAATGTTGTTGATATTGTAAGAGCCAATTGTAAGCAACTCATGATCACATACCGCTACCTTAGCGTGTAACACCGATGGCTGGTATTCGTACAGTTCAATGTTATTGCGTAGCAGCCAGTTGTATAACCAGCGTTCAGCATGTTTGGCAATCATTACATCTGAGGGACCAGCTGTAATCACTTTTATTTTTACTCCTCTATTAGCTGCCTTCTTTAACAAACTGCGTATTATTTTTCCAGGCAAAAAATAACTACATAAAATAGTTATTTGCGAACGTGCATTGGTAAACATTTCAATATAAGTGGCAGAAATTTCTTTCTTATTTCGTACCCAATCATTTCGCCTCATCCGTATAAGACTTTTTTCATCTGTTGTAAAATCAAATAATGATTGATTTTTTTCGTAGTGCGTAAGCCCCATTTTTTTAGGAAAACCATTCCATGTTTTCCAGCAAAGTACACAAAGCTCTATAGCAATCTCACCTTCCGCAAACATTGCAAAATCAAGCCAGGAAGGGCTTCCAGGAAAATCATTGTACTTGTCAGAAATATTTAAACCACCAACTACAGCCATTCTTCCGTCTACTACAAAAATTTTATGGTGTAATCTTCTGCCAAAATAATAATTTTTACTTTTAAAAATCGGTTCAAAAAAACGAAAATGTATACGGGCAACTTTTAACTCCTCAATAAAAGCTAAAGGCAGATCCTGCGAAGCATAACCATCTGTGAGCAGGTAAACTTTTACTCCTCGAAGTACAGCAGTTTTAAGTGCATTTGCAACTAGACGACCGGTTTCATCAGCACTGTAAATATAAGTTTGAAGATGTATGCTTTCAGTTGCCTGGCTAATCATCAATATCAAAAGTTCAAAATACTCCCTACCTCCATGAATTAGCTTTGCTTTATTCACCGCAGTATAGCCAGTAATTTTATTTTTAGCGTATTTCACTTTTTGGTAGCCGAAATTGAGTTAAAAAAAGCAGTAAAATTAATATTACAATATAGTGAAAATATAAACATATAATTGAATAGTAAGCAGGATTGTCAATCATAAACAATACTGTTTACTGTCCTCGTTTTTTGTACATCAAATAAAAATTTAATTTTCAGTTGGTTAGTTTTTGATTTTAATGACAACCTAATTTGCTCTATTATTTCAGCTGTAAAAAAAATAAATGCAGCACTAATAATAAGTATAGAAGAAAAGGAAGAAATTAGTATTCAAAAGTAAATTCCACCTAAAATTATCAATTGTAGCGAATAGGGAAATGTATCTTTTGATTTATCTGCACATTATATTTACTCCTATGATTACAGGATCTATTGGAAAAGAATAAAAAGTGAAAAAGTATTAAATCAATATTGAACCATTGGCAGAAGGGGAAATCTACAAAAAGTTAAAATGCTACTGTATCGCTTTATTTTAATGCAATATCATTTATAGAGGGCGCAGCTCTAGCAGAGGATGGTGAATTTATTACTGTAAAAAAAATTGGGTTAAGCAAGTGGTTACTAATACTAAAAATTGGTATTTAAATTTCGAAGTTTTTTCATCGCCGGTAATATAAGCGTTGAACCTAATCTGAATCTGCACAGTTAGTATCCACTCTGCAAAATTGGCAAAATCTTTAAATCGGCATTGATGATATGCAGATGCATTTTCTAAATTTAAATTATGCGACCAATTTTTTGTTCGAGCAACATCAGGTCGGCCAATACAAAGGCAGTAACAGCTTCCAGTACAACAGGTACTCTTAAAGCGATGCATAAATCATGTCTGCCTTTTACTGAGAAATCTTCTGTTTCGCCCGTATCAACATTTAGTGTGTGCTGAATTTTCGGTGTAGAAGAAGTTGGTTTGATGGCGATACGAAAAACTATTTCGTTGCTGTTGGTTATACCTCCCACAATACCAGCACCATGATTGGTTCTTGTTTTACCGGTGCTATCTTCAATAGCATCATTGTGCTTGCTACCAAACATTCGGGCAGCTGCAAAACCAGTTCCAAATTCAATTCCTCTAACGGCTGGTATAGCAAATACTGCATGGGCTATCAATGATTCTGCTGAATCAAAAAACGGTTCGCCCAAACCAATAGGCAAGCCATTTACTTTGCACTCTACAATACCACCGATGGTATCTTTTGCATCAATAGCTTTTTGCAAACCAATTTCGGTATTCGCTTCGCCACCAATTTCAAGAATAGTAGCTGTAATATTTATTTCTTTTAATAATTTTTTTGCTACCACACCTGCTGCTACCAAACACACTGTCAGCCTGCCACTAAAATGTCCTCCACCTCTAAAATCTTCAAAGCCTCCAAACTTTTTTGTAGCCACAAAATCTGCATGGCCTGGTCTTGGTACGGCTCTTTGCTTTTCGTAATCGCCGCTACGTGTATTGGTATTATCAAACAAAATGGTAATAGGGGCACCTGTAGTTTTACCTTTGAAAATGCCATTCATTATTCTTGGCAAATCAGCTTCTTTACGCGGTGTAGTTCCTTTGGCTCCAGCTTTTCTTCTTTCAATATCTGTGGTAAAGTCATCTACGCTTAATAGTAAGCCTGCGGGACAACCATCAATATTAATACCCACGCATTCGCCATGCGATTCACCAAAAATACTTACTCTGAATATTCTTCCAAAACTGTTCATAATTAATCCCATCCCCTAAAGGGGCTTTTAGTTTAAAATAACTTTAAGATACTTTCCTTATTAATAAGAAACCACAGCCCCCAATTGTTTTAAATGCGCATAAAAATCAGGATAAGATTTATTAATAGCTTCCGCATGTTCTATAATAGTAAAACCGGTTGTTTTTAATCCGGCAACGGCACAAGCCATCGCAATACGGTGATCGTGATGAGAATGAACAGTAGCAGCTTTTACAACAGTACCGCCTTCTATCAGCATGAGATTACCTTGTAATTTTATTACGATACCCATTTTACCAAACTCTTCCCGTAAAGTTAAGCCACGGTTACTTTCTTTATGTGCCAACCTGTTCACTCCTTCTATAACTGAGGTTCCGTTGCAATAAGCCGCTAATGCTACTAAAGGCGGAAAAAGATCAGGGCAATCAGTTGCATCAAAATGAAAGGCTTTTAGTGCATTGGTGCCTGTAGCCGGCTTTGCAATTTCAATTTGTTTTTCTTGTATAGAAATAGTGCTGCCGCAATCTATCAATGCTTGCAAAATAGCTTTATCAGCCTGGGTAGAAAAAGTATCCAATCCATTTACGGTAATTTTTCCAGCGATAGCACCTGCTACCAATAAAAATGCACCTCCGCTCCAATCACCTTCAACAGTATATTCAATGGTTGTTTCACTGGAACTATTAACAGGCTTTACCAGAAAAGATTTAAAGTTATTGTTGGTTACATCATAGCCAAAAACTTTCATCACCTGCAAGGTAAGATCAATGTAGGGCTTACTCTTTAAATTAGTAACCGTTATGGTAACCGGCTCTGTAGCAGCTTTACCAAAAGCCATTAATAAACCTGTTAAAAATTGAGAACTTAGCGACCCATCAATCGTTATATCTCTGGGTTGTAACGGACCCTTTATTTTTATAGGCAATTTACCGTTATTGGATTCGATACCTATATCCAGTTTAGGAAAAATTTCATCAAAAAAATCCATTGGCCTTGTAAGTAAACTTCCTGTTCCGTTAATAACAATTGACTTGTTACTTAATGCCGCAATAGGAGCAAACATCCGAATACCCAAACCACTTTCCCCACAATTCATTTCAGCACTAATCGGCTGTATTCCTTTACTATCAATGGTTATACAGTCATCTTCCACTTCAGTTACGGTTGCACCTAAAATTTTTATCACTGCCAATGCAGCAAGATCATCATTACTTTTTCCGGGACTGGCAATGGTAGTTTTCCCTTCGTTTAGCAGTGCAGCAGCACATGCTCTTTGCATAGAGCTTTTAGAAGTTGGTGCATTAATTGTTCCTGAAATATAGGAAGGTTGTATTGTTACAATCATATTTATTTACTGTCTTTCAAAACCAAGCTGTACATATTAAAAAATACTACCCGTTTCTACTTATTTTTAATGGATTAAATTTTCCAGTTCGTTCATATCAATTGTCTGTATAATTGCTTCGCCAATGGAATTCAACAGGATAAAATTCATGCTATTGCTTACTCTTTTTTTATCCATCTTTAACACCGCCCAAATTTTTTGTTTATCATATTCATATTGTGTGGGTAAATGGTATTTTTTAAGCAGGGCTTTTATTTTATTTGTATCTGATACTGAAAAATTATTGGTTGATTCCGAAATAGCACAAGCTGCTATCATACCTATACTTACTGCATGACCATGCGGTAAAAGGTACAGGTTTTCAATTGCATGTCCCAAAGTATGTCCAAAATTTAATAGTTTCCGATCGCTCATTTCAAACTCATCATTTACTACAACAGTGGTTTTTATTTGTACATTTCTTTCAATTAAATTTGCCAGCTTGCCTATATCAGCCTGAAAATTTTCGATTGATTCCTGCTCCAGCAATGCAAATAATTCGGCATCTTTAATACATGCATGTTTTATTACTTCTGCAAAACCATTAATCCATTCTGGATGGGGTAATGTTTTTAAAAGCGAATAATCAAACAATAAAAATTCGGGTTGTTTTATGAGACCAACTAAGTTTTTATACATACCCACATCAACACCGTTTTTACCACCAATGGCAGCATCTACCATTGAAAGAATAGTTGTTGGCACAAAAGCAAATTTTACCCCACGCATGTAAATACTGGCAGCAAAACCAGTAATATCAGTTACCACACCACCACCGACACCTACAATAAAACTAGTACGGTCTGCATTTCGTGCTATCAGCTCATCAATAATAAAATTAACAGTAGCTTGTTGTTTATGCGTTTCGCCTGCAGGCAGTATAATCGTTTGCCAAGCCTTAAACAATTGTTGATTACTTTCAAACACGTTGGTGTCAGTAATGATAAAGGTATTGTCTCTGGCAACAATTTGTTCCAGATAAGCAAACGATGTATCAAAATAGTAAGAGCCACCAAAATTACCTACAGTTGGAATTGCTTCAGAAGCACCGGCAAATGATGAAACTTTAATAATTTTCATAACGCTATTAATCAGTTAAATAACTAACACCTGGAAAATGATGCAACAAAAAATCTGTTCTTATGAGTAAAATTTAAAAAAAGTTTTTTAAGAGTTCATCACTTTATTCTGGTGGTTTATACTTTCCAAATGTACTGCATCATAATATTTGGTAATAAAATCCTGGCTTAATCCAAGTACCTCACCTTTCTTAAATGCTTTTTGTAAAATATCATTCCAGCGGTTGGTTTGTAAAATAGTAATATTATTTTCTCTTTTATATTCACCGATTTTATCAGCAATTTTCATGCGTTGTGCAATCAAAGCCAACAATTCATCATCTACATGGTTAATTTGCTCTCTTAATGTTGCCAATGCAGTTATAAACTCCTGTTTGTCGGTAGCTTCGGAGCGCCAGATTAACGCATCCAGCATTTCTGCCAAACGTTCGGGCGTAATTTGTTGCTTTGCATCGCTCCATGCGTTATCCGGATCAATGTGACTTTCAATCATCACGCCATCAAAATCAAGATCAATACTTTTTTGTGATACAGATTGCAAATTGATTCTGTTACCACAAATATGCGAAGGATCACAAATTAAAATCATTTCTGGAAAACGACGTTTCATTTCAATTGGCAAATGCCACATCGGTGCGTTGCGATATTCAGTATTACCATAGTTTGAAAATCCCCGGTGTATCATCCCCACTTGTTTGATTCCAGCTTTCTGTATACGTTCAATTGCACCGGTCCATAATTCCAGATCTGGATTGATTGGATTTTTAATTAATACCGGAACATCAACACCACGCAAGGCATCGGCAACTTCCTGCACACTAAAAGGATTCACTGTAGTTCTTGCACCAATCCAAAGCATATCGGTATCAAAATGCAATGCATCTTCTACGTGTTTTGCGGTTGCAACTTCTACCGTTGTTGGTAAACCAGTAATCTTTTTTGCAGTTGCCATCCAGGACAATCCTTTAGCACCAATACCTTCAAATAAACCTGGCTTGGTACGTGGTTTCCAGATACCTGCACGTAAAACATCCACCTTGCCTGTTTTAGCAAGTCGGGTAGCTGTTTCAATAACCTGCTCTTCGGTTTCGGCACTACATGGGCCACTAATAATTAAAGGACGTTTTGCCCATTTTTCCTGCATTAATTCTTTCATAGTTTTGTTTTCTGTTTGCATTGTAAAATTAGTTTTTGTTACCAACATTTATAATTCTATTTAAAATCGTTGTGTCGAAGCCGATAGCTATCGGCGCATGTACTTTTTAAGACGTAAGTAGCTTTTATCAAAGCCTATCATGATAAGCTAATTTTATATATACTACTTTTAATTATTCATTGCTCAGTACTATACCAATCATTTTAAAATTCGTTTTATTTTATTTGCATTCTCCATCAGCTCTACCAGATATTCTAAATTTTCCTTTTCCAGGCTCATTTTAAATTTTCTTAACTGCGAAATATGTTCATTCAACACATCAAGTACATTCTCTCTATTTTGCATAAAAATCGGTGCCCACATAGCGGGGTTGCTTTTTGCTAACCGTACTGTACTTTCAAAGCCTCCGCCTGCCAGTTCAAAAATGGCGTCTTCTTCTTTCTCTTTTTCCAATACGGTATTGGCAAGGGCAAAAGAAGTAATGTGTGAAATATGACTAATGTAAGCCGCATGAATATCATGGGCATGTGCATTCATATAAACAATATGCATCCCCAGTGATTTGTACATATTTTCAACCGTTGCCACCACATCGGCATCTGTTTTTTCTTTTTCACAAATCACACACGCCCTACCCTCAAAAGCACCTCTCACAGCGGCTTCAGGACCACTGTATTCGGTTCCCCACATCGGGTGAGTTGCAATAAAACGATGTCGCATCGGGTGATCTTTTAATGCATCACACAAAACAAATTTGGTAGATCCTGCATCTGCAACCATTTGTTTATCCGTTAGCAGATCCATTATTTGTTTCATCACAACTACAGTTGCATCAACAGGAATTGCTACATAAATAAAATCACTTTGTTTTACCGCTTCTTCAAATGGCAAAGCTTCATCAATTATTCCAAGTTCTTTTGCCTTTTGCAAACTTGCTTCAGTTCTGCTAACACCAATAATTTTTTTAGCAAAACCTTTTTCTTTCATCGCCAGGGCAAATGAACCACTTATTAAACCAACACCTACTATTGTAATTATACCTGTGGCTAAAGAAGTTACTTTTTCAGCCGATATTCCAGTTATAATATTTTCTTTATTAATTGGTTCTATACTTTCCATTGTAACAAATCTTTTTCTTATTTCCATTAACCTTTTGTAGATCAAAAGGCTTTATGCAATTTTCCTAATCCGGTCAATTGCTTCCACTATTTTTTCCACACTGCTGCATAAACTAACCCTTACATATTTATCCCCGGCACTTCCAAATATTCCACCAGGTGTTATAAATACATTCGATTCATACAATACTTTGTCACATAATTCATATCCATCTTTATATCCCGAAGGAATCGCTGCCCATACAAATAAGCCAACCTGTTTTTCATCAAATGTGCAATGCAGTAATTGCAATAATTCAATCACTTTCTCCCTTCGCTGCCGGTACACTTTATTTACTTCTTCATGAAAGTCACCTTGCAATTGCAGTGCTTTTACGGCTGCTAATTGAAGTGGTAAAAACATTCCACTATCCATATTGCTTTTAAAACGCAATACTTCATTAATTCTTTCAGTGGCCCCTGCCAGCAAACCAATACGCCAGCCCGCCATATTGTGCGATTTACTTAATGAGTTTAATTCTATGGCCACATCTTTTGCTCCGTCAACACTTAATAAACTTAAAGGAGTGTCGTTTAAAATAAAACTGTAGGGATTATCATGAACCAATAAAATAGCATGTTTTTTTGCAAATGCAACAAGTTGTGTAAAAAGCTCCTTTGTGGGCAGCTGCCCTGTTGGCATTTGCGGATAATTTACAAACATCAGCTTCACTTTTTGCAGGTCTGTTTTTTCCAAAGCTACAAAATCCGGAAACCAGTTATTTTCTTTTGTAAGGTTATATTCCACAACTGTACCACCTGAAATTTTAACCGCACTTTTATAAGTAGGATATCCAGGATTGGGAATTAGTACAAAATCTCCTTCATTTATATAGGTCATACAAATATGCATGATACCTTCTTTACTTCCTATCAATGGCAATATTTCTGTATCAGCGTTTAGTGTAACATCATACCATTTTTTATACCAGTTGCTCACTGCATTTCGAAGCACAGGGCTACCTTTATAATTCTGGTATCCATGTTGATCAGACTTCATTGCTTCTTCCTGCAATACTTTTATAACAGCAGGATGGGGTGGTAAATCCGGGCTACCAATACCTAAATTTATAACCTGCCTGCCTGCCTTATTCATATCATCTATCTCACGCAGTTTTGTAGAAAAATAATATTCTCCTACTCCTTCTAATCTTTTTGATACATTCATCTCTAAAACTGTACCCGCCACTGATTCCATTGTTTGGGAAGATGTAGGTTCCTTTAAAATTATTTTATCGTTCATTTATAAAAATTTGCTTTTAAACCGTATTTCATTAATTATCCTTTTTTTTTTGTTGTAATAGCCTTACTTGTTACGCTGGTTGCAGAACCACTTTTGCCATTTTTATAAACGCCGTATATTTTAACTTCTTCTGTAATAGGTTTAATCCTTTTGATAACATTATAAAATTGTTCAACAGTATCAAACTCAACATCTGCATGAAAAGAATATTTAAAGTCGCTGCCCGGTATAGGAAAAGACTGCAACTTACTTAGGTTAATGCCTGCATCTGCAATCTTTGAAAGTACTTTAGCCAAGCTACCTTTTGAATGGTCTGTATGAAAGTTAATAGAAGCTTTATCTGCATCTAAAATTTCTTTTACCGCTTCTGCCCTTTGTAATATTAAAAACCGGGTATAATTATTTTTTAATGTATGAATATTAGGAGCTATAATATCGAGGTCATAAATTTCTGCTGCCAGCTTACTGGCTATTGCAGCTACATGTTTACTTCGGTGTTGCTGTATTTGTTTGGCACTAAGTGCAGTATCTTCCTTTTCTACCAATTTCCAATTATGCTTATCTAAAAAACCAAAACATTGCTGAATAGCCATTGGGTGAGAATGTACTTCCTTTATATCCGCTAATTGTACTCCTTTGTTTACCATTAGGTGCTGATTTATTTGTAAATAAACTTCGCCTACAATGGTAAGGTTACTCTTTTGCAATAAATTATAATTTGGCAAAATGCTTCCAGCAATAGAATTTTCAATAGCCATTACGCCGCCATCACTTTCCTTTTTATTACCAGCAATATCTATAACTTCCCGAAAGGTTGAGCAACAAATTACATTGGTGCCTTTACCATAAAAATTTCTTGCAGCTTCCTGATGAAAACATCCTTCAAATCCTTGTATAGAGACTTTTATAGATGATCTATTTTGCGATGCATTAATTTTTGTAACAACAGTGGAATTATCCGGATGCACCATTTTTTAATTAATTTAATAAACAATTTTTCATGATTAGGTATAAATAAAAATCCCGACCTATTTAGCCGGGATTCTTTTATGTTAATCAGTTTAATTTTTTTTTACACTTAACAAAAGACTCCCGCTCCATTTTTAAAATAGAAACTAAAATAAAATCGGGTGTATATTATTATTTTTGTCATTTATAAATTAAAAGTAGAGTAATAAATTTAATTAGCCAATAATTTCTCAATAATTAAGTTAAAACCTTGAAAAAAAATCATTAAAAATGCTATTTTAATTGATTTCTGTATTTATAAAGCATCCTTAAAATATAGACGCCCCTAAGAATAGAGGCGACTTTAACGATTGCTTGCCATATGAAAATCTTTATATAAAACCGGTGTTTTTAAAATTCAAGCAATCAATTACCGGCCTGATAATTACTATTTTTTTGCAGCAGAATCAATTTTTTTTGCAGCAGAATCCATTTTATGTGCAGCAGAATCCATCTTGTGTGCAGCAGAATCAATTACGGCAGGAGTTGCAGCTTTGATTGAATCAGCAATTCTAGCTGAATCAATAGCAGTTGCAGCAGGAGTTTCAGTTGCGTTGTTACAAGCAACTAATGAGGTAGCAATAGCGAATACAAAAAGTACTTTTTTCATTTTTTGAGTTTTAATTTATTATTTATACTTCTTAATACAAATGCTTAAAAAAGGTAACCCCACTTTTTTAAAATATTTTATTTTCGTTGTTTTGGGTTACTATTACACCTTATAACGTATTAATATTAGATTGGTGAATATATTAGAACAAGATCAAGAATTATTAAAAGGGTTAGCGGATAATAATAAAAAGTCTGTTGAAGAAATTTATCGTTTAAACTACTCCATGATTCGAACCCTTGTACTAAATAACAACGGTTCGATAGATGATGCCCGTGATATTTTTCAGGAAGCGATGGTTGTGCTCTACGAAAAGTCAAAAGCACCGACATTTGCGTTGACCTGTCAAATTAAGACTTATGTTTATTCTATATGCAAGCGTTTATGGTTAAAGCGATTACAACAACTTAGTAAATTTAGTACTCAAGTTGAAAGTTTGGAAGAAACCGTATCTGTTGAGGAAGAAATTGAAGAACACGAGAAGGTAAACAATAATTTCATTTTAATGGAACATGCCATGAGTAAAATTGGGGAGCCCTGCAAAAGTTTGTTGGATGCTTATTACCTTCAAAAAAAGAGTATGGTGGCAATTGCAGGAGAATTTGGATACACCAATGCAGACAATGCAAAAACACAGAAGTATAAGTGTTTGGTTAGATTGAAAAAATTATTTTTTGCACAATATAAAAACGCATAATTGAGATGGAAGATATTTTATTATTAGAAGCTGTAGAGCGTTACCTGGCAGGAGATATGTCTGCAGAAGAGAAAACATTCTTTGAGGATTTACGAAAAAAGAACGCAGACATTGATCAACTTGTGGTAGAACACACTTATTTTTTAGAAGGTTTAAATCAATACGGTTCAATAAAATCTTTTAAACATGCTTTGCATAACGTTGAAGCTACACTTGCAGAAGAAGGTATTTTTGATACCCCAAAATCAACTGGTAGGGCGAGGGTGGTAAATTTTTGGAATAAGTATAAACGCAATATGGCAGTTGCTGCTTCCATAGCAGGTTTTATATCAATACTTACCCTTGGCTTAATGATAACTTATACAAAAAAATACAATAATGAAAACTACGTTTCTTTGGTAAAAGAGCTTGTTAAAACTAACACCGAAGTATATAAATTAAAAAATACAGGCAGTATATCTAACAAGAGAGAGAAAATAGAACCTAAAATAGATTTTAGAGGTACTGGTTTTTTAATTGATGGCAAAGGATATCTGGTAACTAATGCCCATGTTATTAATAAAATGAAAAACGTGTATGTAGAAAATACAAAAGGGCAATATTACACCGCCGCCGCTTTATACATTGACAATGCTTTTGATCTTGCTATTTTAAAGATTAATGATACTGCATTTAATGCTGTTATTAACTTGCCTTACAGTATTAAAAAAGCGAACTCTGATCTTGGTGAACAATTTTTTACGCTAGGTTTTCCACGCAATGAAATTGTTTATGGCGAGGGATACGTAAGTGCTAAGTCTGGTAGCAACGGGGATACTACTGCCTACCAGTTAACTGTATCTGTAAACCCAGGTAATAGTGGGGGTCCGGTAATAAACCGCAATGGCGAAATCATTGGTATTATTACAGCAAAAGATTCAAAAGCAGATGGAGTTGTTTATGCTGCTAAATCAAAAAATATTTTTAAGTTGCTTGAAAAACTTAAAAAAGATGATAGCAAATTTGAACTGATAAAAACACCTTCTAATACAAATCTAAAAGGATTAGACAGGGTTCAACAAGTAAAGAAAATGGAAAATTTTGTTTACATGGTTGTTGGAAACTAAAGATATTAAATCCCTAAAACAAAAAAAAGCGATTTGGTACACCAAGTCGCTTTTTTTATAAAACTATTTTTATTGACAGCTATTTTATTAATTGAAGTATGTTCGCAAATAAAAACAACTTTGTACAATTATTAAAAACATTAAGCCCAAAGTGATGCAGGATATGCACCCTTTGATACTAATTTATCAACGTTGGCTTTAACTTCCGGAGCATCTTCTTTATAGGTAACCCCAAACCATTGTGCAGAAGTGGCTATCACTTTCACATTGCCTTCTTTACTTTTAACTATTTTGTCTACAACCAGCGGAATAAAGAATTCGCCCTTTGGATTCTGGAGTTCTTTATCTAAAAATTCTCCAAAATAATTTTCGCTTTGGTTTATAAAATTGGGAGAAAAAGCGAAAAAATTCATACTCACGCTTGAATCTTCACCTACTTCATGCAAGCCACCTTCATCTTCGTAAGTAATGATACCTTTATCGTTGCGGTAAATTTTTGTACGTTCATTTATGTCAACTAAGTTACCGGCTGCATCTACTTTACAAACACCCCGACTTACACTTCCATTGTCGCTGAGTGTTTTCTTTAATTCATAACCAATAATTGCATAATTGTCATCGGCTACATTTTTGGTTAAAAAATCGTACGCTTTTTCAAAACCATCCCTGCCATAAAAATCGTCTGCATTAATTACTGCAAAGGGTTCATTCACTATCCCCTTACAACAAAGCACCGCATGCGCAGTACCCCATGGTTTTTTTCTTTCATCAGATATTTTCCTGTCACCGACAAATTTTGATAATTCCTGAAAGGCAAAATCTACCTTTATTTTCCCTTCCAGCTTAAGAGCAAATGTTTCTTTAAACATGTCCAAAAATTCATCCCGAATAATAAATACCACTTTGCCAAATCCTGCACGGATGGCATCATAAATAGAATATTCCATAATGGTTTCGCCACTTGGGCCAAAACCCTGAACCTGTTTCATACTGCCATAACGACTGGCCATTCCAGCCGCCAATACTACAAGAGTTGGTTTCATACTATGTGTAAATTTTAATTCCTGCTCTATAACAGGATGATGATTGAATGTTTTATTTTAAAAAAAGTTTTATACCAAATGCTTATCAACTGCATAAGTTTGAATTGTATATTGTGATCACAAAAATAATATAATCAAGTTAAAATAATGCTTTTCGATACTGTAAATATATCTATAGATACAATTGCCAATGATTATCTTATTAAAAAAAAGATTGGTTTATCTGTGTTAAGACTTGATAAAATTCATCCCATTGTATCGGGTAATAAATTATTTAAGCTGCATTATTTTTTAGAAGAAGCTATGACCTTAACAATGCAAGGCCTGCTTACTTTTGGCGGAGCTTATTCCAACCACCTGGTAGCTACAGCCTTTGCCTGCAAAATAGCTGGATTAAAAAGTGTAGGATTTGTAAGAGGAGAAAAGGCGGCAAAATTATCAACCACTTTAAACGCTTGTATCAAGTATGGTATGCAAATAAATTATTTATCTAGAGCTGAATATGACAAAAAAGAAAATACTGATTTTTTAGAAAAAATTCGATACAAATTTAAAGATTTTTTAATCGTTCCTGAAGGCGGATTTCATCCTACAGGAGCGAATGGTGCAGCATTGATAACAAATTTTATTGATGCAAACTGTTCCCATATTTGTACTGCATTGGGTACGGCTACTACTATGGCGGGTTTAATAATGGGTGCAAAATACAATCAGGAAATAATTGGAGTATCTGTATTAAAAGGTATGACCGATATAAATGAAAAAATAAATTATTTAACAGGCAATCACCATACTTTTAAATTGCTTGATGATTACCATTTTGGCGGTTACGCAAAAAAAACACCTGAACTTATTAACTTCATGAACCAACTATACCAACAACATAATTTACCAACAGATTTTGTGTATACAGCTAAAATGATGTTTGGTATTTTTGATGCTATTGAAAAAGGATACTTTCCTACAGATAGTAATATAACCTGTCTTCATACAGGAGGCTTACAAGGTAATGTTTCGTTACCTTTAAATACTTTAATATTCTGATTTATTTATTTGGCATATTATATTTGTAACTTAAATAAATTTTAATATCCTACGTTTAAAATGAGCATGCGTAAAATTTTTATTTTTTATATCATCTTAACTATAGTATTTGCTTTGAGAGCATTGGCGCAGGATTCGTTGCCCAATATTTCGGTAAAAAATATAAGCAACCAAATAGTTATTAGCTGGAAAAATAACTACGATGCTAAAATTAATAATATTAATATTCAGCGTTCATATGATAGTTTAAGAAATTTTACAACAATCGGTACGGTACTAAATCCTTTAAATAAAGAAAATGGTTATGTTGATAGAGGAGCTTCAAAGCCAACAATGTTTTACCGGGTATTTGTAGCTTTTGAAGGAGGTACGTATTTTTTTTCACGGTCGTACAAACCTATCATTGAATTATCTGCAGAGCTGGAAAAAGATACAAACCAAAAATCTACTATTGACAATTCAGTTAAGTCTAATTTGCCTGATACTATAGTTAATGAGCCTAGGGATAACAACTTAACAGAACCAGCCACGGCTCCACATACAAAAAACGGTGGCTCAAGACAAGGTATTCAGGAAGACCTTATTCCTGCAAGAAAATTTCCATCTAAACCTAAATTGGCTCCTGGTTTTATATCAAGTAAATTTATATATTCCAATAAAGAAAACAACCTCATTATTAATTTACAAGATGCAGATAAAGAACATTTTTCTTTAAAATTTTTTGATGAAAAAAATAACCCTGTTTTTGAAATAAAAAAAATTACTGAATCTTACCTGATAGTGGAAAAAGTGAATTTTTTACACAGCGGTTGGTTTTATTATCATTTGTATAATGATGCTGTTTTACTGGAAAAATATAAATTTTATATAGGTAAAGATGGCTGGTATGGCCAACCTCCCCCCGAAACTAAAAAAGCAACATTCGGTGAGCAATAATTATTTAAGTATTTTTAATTGAACATTAAATACTTTTTCAAAATTGGCTTTCAATTTGCATTTTACCTCTTCATAATCAAGCATGCGGTTTAATTCTTTTTGTAGCGAAGTAACTTTTTTATTTTCAATACCGCATGGTATTATGGTATCAAAATAATTCAGGTTGGTATTAACATTAAATGCAAAACCATGCATAGTTATCCATCTGCTGCAACGAACGCCCATAGCACAAATTTTTCGCTCCTTTCCCAATATACCCACATCAAGCCAAACACCTGTTTCCCCTTTACTGCGCATACCTTTTAAATCATATTCTTCCAACGTAAGAATAATTACTTCTTCAAGCGAACGTAAGTATTTTCCAATATCAGTAAAAAACATTTCTAAATCAATAATTGGATAACCAACAATCTGTTGGGGACCATGAAAGGTAATATCTCCTCCCCTATTGGTTTTAAAATATTGTATTCCTTGCTTAAGCATTTCTTCTTTGCTAATCAAAATATTTTTTTCGTGGCCACTTTTACCTAAAGTTAATACGGGTAAATGTTCGCAAAAAAGTAAATAATGCTTGGTTGCAGGCAATGCTTTTTGAATAGATTGATCAATGGTGGAAGTAGGATGGTAAGCTGTACCATCATTTAAATTGCTTTTTATTATTTCCTGGTTTCGAAGGATGGTTTTAACAGCTACATTTTGCTTAAATAGCACTTCCTGATAATCCCAGGCCGCCTCATACTCAATTAAACCCAAATCATTAAACAATACTATCTGCTTATCCAAGGTAATTAGTTTATTTTGCAAAGTTAATTGAAACACGTCTTTAGTGTTAAGTAATAAGCAGTA
This sequence comes from Ferruginibacter sp., assembly GCA_025352695.1. Lineage (GTDB taxonomy): Bacteria > Bacteroidota > Bacteroidia > Chitinophagales > Chitinophagaceae > Ferruginibacter. The sequence continues at coordinate 60,817 of JANXSK010000195.1, forward strand.
TAATAAATTAAATATGACGAACGAAATAGTAGCCACCGCAGAAGAAGAACTACAGGAAAGTGAAGAGCTTTATGAAAGATTGGTGATTGAAGTTGCCAAAGGCCAGGAAGCGCTGCGCATAGATAAATTTTTAATGCACAGGGTTGAAGGTGCTACCAGAAATAAAATTCAACAAGGCATTGATAATGAGATGGTTCTTGTAAATGAGAAACCTGTTAAGGCCAATTATAAAGTAAAGCCTTTTGATAAAATTGTTGTGTTTGATAACCGGCATCCTGAAAGTAATGATATTGTTGCAGAAAATATTCCACTTAATATTGTTTTTGAAGATGAAGATGTTTTACTTGTAAATAAGCCCGCAGGTATGGTGGTACATCCAGGAAGTGGCAATCCAAATGGCACCTTAATTAATGGCGTTGCTTATTATTTACAACAACAAAACCCGGATATTGAAGAAAATGGGTTACCCCGTTTTGGTATGGTACACCGGATTGATAAAAATACTACTGGATTACTTGTATTGGCTAAAACGCCAAAGGCAATGACTGATCTTGCCAAACAATTCTTTAACCATACCGTTCACAGACGTTACATTGCTTTGGTGTGGGGTGATTTTGCAGAAGATGAAGGTACCATTCGGGGTCATGTGGGACGACATCAACGTTTTAGAAAGCTATTTACAACCTATCCTGCTGGCGAATATGGAAAGGAAGCCATTACACATTATAAAATACTGGAAAGATTTAATTATGTAACCCTGATTGAGTGCAGGCTTGAAACAGGACGTACACACCAAATTAGAGTGCACATGCAACACCTTGGACATCCGTTATTTAACGACGATTTTTATGGTGGGGATAAAATTGTAAAAGGAACAGTATTTAGCAAGTATAAACAATTTGTAGATAATTGTTTTACGCTTTGCCAAAGGCAAGCCCTACACGCAAAAGAATTGGGCTTTTTACATCCTACTACAAAACAACCTGTTTTATTTGAAAGTAATTTACCAGATGATATGCAGGCACTGATTTTAAAATGGAGAAAATACAGTGAGAATAAAAATGATATTGGATAAACAAGTATTTAAATTACAATGCCGTTTAGTTAAGGTGATTGGTGAGGACACCCGCCATTCCATATTTTTAACCAAACGGCATTGATTTAAATTAGCTAATTAATTTTTAATAATTACCATTATTTTATAATCAACATTAATTTCTGATATTGATCTTTTTTTGATTTTTTTTCAATAAAGTAAAGAAAGAAAAGTGTTTTTAACTTTCAAATTAATTATGAATTTACAATTATTAATCCCTGTAGCTTTTAAAAACCTTCCCTCTAAACAAGAGAAAGATTGTATTATTTTAGCTGGTGATATTGGAGGCACCAAAGCAAATATATTGCTGAGTCAATATTCAAAAGAAGGCTTAAAAACAATTAAACAAAATCGTTACCGAAGTAAAGATTATCATTCATTTAGCGAAATTCTCCAAGATTTTCTTGAAGGGCAGCAACACCCCGACAAAATTTGTTTTTCTGTGGCAGGGCCAGTAATAGGAGGAAAAGTGAAATTTACAAACTTAAGCTGGCATATTGATATTGAAGAAATCACAACACATTTCGGAGGAAATCCGGTTGCAATTTTAAATGATCTTGAGTCAACAGCCTATGGATTGGCCGGATTAAAGCAAGACGAGTTGAGTATTCTTTACCAAGGCTCCAGCAAAATACCTGGTAATATTGCGATATTGGCAGCAGGCACTGGCCTTGGTGAAGCTGGATTATTTTTTGATGGAAAAAATTATCATCCCTTTGCAACAGAAGGTGGGCATAGTGATTTTGCACCGCGTTCTAAAAGAGATATAGAAGTGTTAACTTTTTTACTTGGAAAACATGAACACGTTAGCTGGGAAAGATTACTAAGCGGCAATGGCATTTATACCATCTGGCAGTACCTAACACAAATAGAGGAAAAAGATTGTCCATTATGGCTGATGAAAGAAATGGAAAATAATGACCCTGCACCAATAATCAGTAAAGCAGCTTTGGCAGGAACCTGTGCTGTTTGTGTGGAGACCATTGAAATGTTTAATCGATATTTAGCTATTGAAGCAGTAAACTTAATATTGAAGCTGAAAGCAGTGGGCGGTTTATATCTTGCTGGTGGTATCGCCCCAAAACTATTGCCATTATTAAACACATTTGTATGGAAAGAGGTATTTAATAAAAGTGGGCGTATGAAACAATTGCTTAATGATGTTTCGGTGTATGTTGTGCTAAACGAAAAAGCGCCGTTAATTGGCGCTTCTTACTATGCTTGCTTAAGTCTTTAGTTTCTTTCTTGTAATTTAATAATATTTAATTGTAAGAAAGTTTAATATTGCCCGCCAAATTTATAGATTAATTTAAATCCAGTCATGTAATACCAATCTTTTGCTTCAGAATTTCCTCTTTGTCCTCCAACTGGTGCCGATGCCTTAGATCCACGATAAGCCAATTCTACCGCTACTGGTCCTCTATTAGCCAACAATACCTGAGGATCTGCGTAAGTACTACTTACATCATCAAGGTAGTCTGTATTGGTATAGCGAAAACCCAACTCGTAAGCAAGATCAAACTGTTCGTTAATTTTTAATTTCCATCCCAAACCAAATGGTATACATACCTTGGTAAGAGAATACACAGACCTGTTAGGGTATTGAGCTGATCCTTGTCCCTCTGTTCCCAATGGTTGTAAATAAGTTTTTGTATTATTTTTATCGTAAGTGTAAGGATTAAAGTGAAATACCCCTACTCCTGCAAAAAGATATGGATAACCTTCGTATTCTGTGGGATCAAATAAGTTTATTTCCAACCCCAAATTACCTTCAAAAATATTGGACTTGAAATTTAGATTTCTACTTTTAGTTGCCAGGTTATTGCTATTTTTATCATTAGCATGTATTTGTCCATACCCAATTCCTCCCCTTATAACTATAATATCATTGGCTAGCTGGTATTTAAAATTTACGTTTACTGCAGGACCAAGTGTATTTACAGAAATTGCCTGCCTAGTAAGATCTCCATTGTACCCGGAAACACCAGCCATTACTTCTGCCTGCCATTGTTGTGCAATGCAAGAATTAAAGATAAATAAAAATGCAATTGTAAGAATTCTCATAATTATAATAATTTGTATCACAATATTACTAATAAAATGTATCTTATATTAAATAAAAGCCAAAAAAATTATTTAAGGTTTGCCTGCTAGCTTATTATCAACACTGATTTTTTAGAATGAATATAAAAAAAGAATTTTTCAATCTACTTTTTTTATATAATACAGTTATAATTTAAATATTGTTTTTAATTGATTTTCTTTTATTTACTTTAAATAAAAGACCTAATTCATTTATAATTAAATTTCTAAACATCTTTTAAATTTAATTATATAAATCAGGTACGATCACATCTATTCACAATAATTATAGCAATATAATTTCTATCTAAAAAACGATTAAATCCACCTGAAAATTAGAAATTTGTTTTTTATTTAAAATCAAATAG
>JANXSK010000200.1 GCA_025352695.1 Ferruginibacter sp.
AAACGACTTACTAGGCAAAGCAAAAGCCTTGTTGTTTCCTATTGAATGGGAGGAACCTTTTGGTATTGTAATGGTAGAGTCAATGGCTTGCGGTACACCGGTAATAGCATTTAATAGAGGGTCGGTAAATGAAGTGATTGAAGAAGGACTTACCGGGTTTAAAATAGATACTGAAGCGCAGATGATTGAAGCGGTAAAAAATGTTGGTAACATTAACAGGGTTCAATGCAGGCAAAAGGCCATGCAACGTTTTGATGCAGCCGTAATTGCAATGCAATACTTGCACCTTATAAAGGAGGATAGAAAAAGCATTGTGCTAGTTAGTACACACCAGCCTGCTGCAAATCCCCGTGCATTGAAAGAATATGAAACGTTGAAGGCCTTGGGCTATAAAATAAAATACCTCTATTCTTATAATACGGATTGGTCCTATAGAATAGATGAAAAAAAATTTAAAAAGGGATTATTGGCGAGACAAGATTTTATTGAAGTGTGTGGAAATCCCCACAGCCACCCTGTAAAGTATTTTGTTTCCCGGGTGTTGCACCGTCTTTTCAGGATCTTTGCAAGTATATCGCCATTTTGCAAAGAATTATCAACATCAAGATCGGCATTTGCACTGAGGAATGCAACCCGTAAAATTCCGGCACACCTTTATATCGCCCATTATTTAGGCGCATTACCAGCCGCAGCAAATGCATCTGCAAAATACAAGGCTCCACTAATATATGATGCAGAAGATTTTCATCGGGGAGAAGAATCTTTTTATGGGGCTCAGATGAAAAATGTAATTGCTATCGAAGAAAAATTGTTTCCAAAAGCAACACTGATTACATCGGCTAGCCCATTGATAACAGCCGAATATAAAAAATATTTTCCGCTACAAAATATTGTAACTATCCGAAATGTTTTTTCCCGAAAATACCAGCAGCCGCTTAAAAACAGCAGCCAGCAACCATTAAAATTATTCTGGTTTTCACAACATATTGGTTACTCCCGTGGACTTGAAGTTTTTATTGAAGCGCTGAATTGCCTGCCTTCTGCAGACATTTCGCTTACTATAATGGGCAATGTGCTATCAGAGCAATACAACCAAAAGCTATTGGCTTTATCCAAACAGCCCCAAAAAATTATTTTAAAGCATACTGCTCCTCCCGAAGAAATTTTTGCAATAGCAGCAGGGTATGATATTGGGCTTGCAGGCGAAGTGCCGGATTGTTATAATAAAGAGATTTGCCTGAGCAATAAAATTTTTGCTTATCTGCTAGCAGGTAATTGCATACTAGCTTCGGATATGCAAGGTCAAAAAGAATTTATTGATCAATATCCAGCTATAGGTTTTACCTATAGGTATAATGATCCCAAAGATCTTGCACTTAAAATTAACAGATTGTACTACGACAGGGTGCTACTAAAAAATTGCCAGCAACATGCAAGTGCCCTTGCTGGTAAAGAACTTAATTGGGAAAACGAAAAAGAAAAATGGATACCACGGATAAAGGAGTTATTGGATAGGGGAAAAAATTGATAGGGATTAAAATAAAAAGATATCCGGCAGCCATTAGAAAAGAGTAAACCAGGTAGGTATACTTTTTTTAATGAAAAATATTGCTGGTAGCAGATAAAAACTAGTGAAAAAAATTGTTCTTATTACAACCGGTCAACCTGCTACAAATCCAAGAATTGTAAAAGAGGCGGATGCCCTGCATGCTGCAGGATATGAGGTGACTTTATTATATAGTTTTTTTGTAGAATGGGCTGCAGAAAAGGATACAATCTTATTACAAAAAGTACCCTGGAAATATAAGATGGCAGGGGGTGCCCCAACTGATAAAAAGGCAATTTATTTATTTACCCGTATCAGAAACAAAATAGCCCGTGTTTTAAACAACTACTTTGGCAATAACTTTTTGTTGGCAGAAAGAACACAGGCAAGGGCCTTTGATGAACTATTGACTGAGGCAAAAAAAATAAAAGCGGATTGGTATATCGGGCATAATCTTGGTGCATTAGCTGTGGCTGTAAATGCTGCAAAATATAACAGCGCAAGGGCAGGATTTGATTTTGAAGATTATCACAGGGGAGAAAATAATAAAGCGATAAAGTGTGAGACCAGCAGAATAGTGTATCTGGAAAATAAATATGTCCCCCAGTTAAATTATATCAGTGCTGCAAGTCCATTGATAGCGGAAAAGGTTGGTAACCATTTTCCGCTACAGGTAAGAAATATAATAACCTTGCTCAATTGTTTTCCCCTTTACCAGCAACCTCCCTTCAGAGAGAAACTGCCCGACGATAATAGTTTACAGCTATTTTGGTTTAGCCAAACAATAGGAATAAACAGGGGGCTGGAAATATTATTGAAGGCATTGATAAAGATGAATGACCCGGATATCCAATTGACTTTGGCGGGGAATTGTACTGGGACGTTTAAGAGATACATTGATGTGTATGCTAAGAAAATAAGGGATCGAATTCACTTAGCTGGAATCATTACACCCAATGAATTACCGAGTTTTTCCAGTAAGTTTGATGTGGGCCTAGCGCTTGAACTTTCAATACCAGAGAATAGAGATATATGTTTAACAAACAAGGTTTTTACTTATATTCTGGCAGGTAATGCAATTATATTGTCGGAGTCAACCATGCAAATTAAGTTTAATGACCAGTTTAAGGTTGGTATTACATTCCCTGTAAACGATATAACATTATTAACTGAAAAATTAAAGATATATAAAAATCAATCACTCCTCAAACGGCAACGGATTAATAATTATGAGCTGGGGCAAAATCTTCTAAATTGGGAGAACGAGTCAAAGTCTTTATTGAAACAAATCCAGTCGGCATAAGTTCGATAAAAATGGTTTTGTAAGAACTATAAAAGCTTTCGTTCCTGGGAAGTTAACTTATTATAATATTGCAATACTACACGTGAGAACCTTTAAATATTTATAACATATATGAACAAGTTTAGCTTACTTCGTCAGTGCATTTTGTACCATTCAGGCTATTATTTGTATCGCTACAAAAATGCTTTGAAACATTACCAACCTGATGATGAATGGACAAAAAGAATGAAAGAAGTGGTGCTTTGTGCCGACAATAATCATATTTATAGGGTGAGCAATGCAGGCCTTATTCAAGGTAATACCCAAGTGTTGCATAATGGTCTCAATGTACAGTTAGGCAGTTATTATGGTTATGGCTATACACATCTGTTGGAGCAAAATAAAGGAGTGCATGAGCCACAGGAAGAGCGTGTTTTTCAGGAAGTATTAAAGTTTATGCCGGAAGGGGCAACGATGATGGAATTAGGTTCATTTTGGGCGTTTTACTCTATGTGGTTTCAGCAAAAAGTAAAAAATGCTTTGAGCTATATGGTGGAGCCTGAGTACTTAAACATGACAAAGGGTAAAACCAATTTTAAGCTTAATAGATTCCGGGGTACATTTATACAGGCATTTGCAGGGAAAAAACCTTCTGTAAATAGTGGTCAACCACCAACCATTACAATTGATAATTTTCTGCATCAAAATAAGATTGCCAAACTCAATATACTCCATTCTGATATACAAGGTGAAGAATTAAATATGCTTAAAGGCAGCGTGAATGCCTTGTCATCTGGTGCAATTGATTTTTTGTTTATATCTACACATTCGGATGACTTGCATGAACATTGTGCAGATTTTTTGAAAGGCTTCAGGTATGAGATAATTGCCAGCGCCAATGTAACCCAGTCTTTTTCAGTTGATGGTGTTTTGGTAGCTAAAAGACAAGGCGTGAATGGGCCAGGTTTTATTAAGGTTGACCTAAAAAAGCAGGGTTAATAAACTACAAAAGAAAATGCCAAACAATATATATATATGTTCATTTGCTGATACAAAAATGAAGGCTGCAATGAGCAGATTTGAAAAAGAAGCCCAGAATATGAAATCCTACGATGGTATATATTTATATGATGAGACATTATTAGAGGAAGAATTTTATAAACATTTTCAGGATAAATTTTCATTACGAGGATTTGGATATTTTGTATGGAAGCCCCAAGTGATTTTACAAACACTTCAAAAAATGAACTATGGTGACATCTTACAGTATTCAGATATCGGGTGCCACTTAAATAAATATGGGAAAAAGCGATTGAACGAATATTTTAAAATTGTAGAAAACTCACCTATTGGAATCCTGGCTTTTCAAACTGCTTACCAGGAAAAAAACTGGACAAAAGCTGATTTATTTCATTATTTCGGTTATTGTAAAAACGCTAATATAGTTGAGTCTGGACAGTTCTGTGCTGGAATATTTATTGTGAAGAAATCAGATGCTGCAATAAAAATAATCCAGGAATGGCGAGAGGTTTTTTATAATAATTTTTCATTAGTAGATGATTCACCATCTGGAAGAAGAAATTTCGAAGGTTTCATTGAGAATAGAAACGACCAAAGTGTATTTTCATTACTTGCTAAAAAATACAATTTTTCTTTTTTAGATTATGTCAAAGAGAATTGTTTTCATTATGGCAAGTATCCAATTCTAGCGCTGAGGGACAGAGGAACTGGTGAAAGATGGTATAAGGCATTGCAATACCCTGCAATAATTAGAGTTTTTTTCATGGAAAGGCTAGGCAGTTACATGATGAAGATATTAATACGAATAATATTAGGCGATCGCGTTTATGCAAGGTTAAAGGCGTGGCAAAGTAAAAACTAAATAGTATTTAAAAATGATATTCCTTCAAACACATTCTGGTTTAGCTAATAGAATAAGGGTTATTGTTTCAGGCCTAGCATTTTCAGCGGAAGAGGGCCAACCATTAATAATTTACTGGAATAAGGATATGGGCCTCAATTGTGATTTTTATGACCTCTTTAAAAGAAATGAAAAATTGGATGTGCGGCAATACGATGTTCGTTTACTCATCCTTGAAAGAATGAAGAATAAGGGGATATTAAAATTTATTTTTGACAAACTATACCAAGTGGACTTTTCACTATTTGATATAGATTTTAAAAAGTATGTCTGGAATAAAAACACGGATAATATTGATAAGAATTTGCTACCTAAAACTGTTCGAAATTACTATATAAAAGCCTGCCATGAATTTTCGTTTGATGCTGCATATTTGAAGTATTTAAATCCCGTAAAAAGTGTGCAGGATTTGATTAACCAGGAAGTAATACACTTTCCTGAAAAAATTACTGGCATACATATTCGAAGAACAGACAACGATAAATCTATCGAAGAAAGTCCTGTGAATTTATTTATTGAAAGGATAATAGAGGATTTGGATGAGGACCCCAGTATGCATTATTTTTTGGCTACAGATGATCAGGGTGTAGAAAAAGAATTGATGGATTTGTTCCCATCCAGAATATTAAAATTTAATAAAGAATTTTCCCGTGCAAGTAAGGAAGGTATCATTGGTGCCATGGTAGATATGTATTGCCTGGCAGCAACGAGTAAAATATATGGATCTTATTGGAGTTCATTTTCTTATGTTGCTGCTAAAATTGGAAATATTCCATTGGTCGTGATAAAAAAGTAAAAAAACAATTAAAGTTTTTTAAATGGCTTCATCTTTCATTAATCAAGCTCCGGCTATTATCCACTTTGTTAATAAACTTAAGGCTTAAAAAATATTAGATATAACCAAAGGCTTTGGCAAATATGGTTTTTTAATTCATGAAAATGCCGGTGTTGATAACACAAAAAAATTGGATCCGTCAAAATCTTTAAAAGAGCAAAGTGTTATTGTAATTGATACTGTGGAAGTGGATGAAGATTTGATGTTTCCTCATTTAACTCAACTATACACCAAAATATATTTTGAAGACATAAATCTATTGTATAAAACGCTACCATCATATGATTTAATACTTATGATTGATATAATTGAACATATCAATAAGGCTAAAGCAATTCTATTCCTAAAATATTTTTTAAGGATGGGGAATAAAATAATTATCGCAACACCCATCGAATTTTTTGAGCAGAATTTGTATGAAAGCCAATTTGAGTACCACGTGTCACTTTGGACAAAAAAAGATTTTATAAAATTGGGCTATTTAAGTGTTCAGTATTTTGATGCAGGTGCAGTTTATTTATTATCTAAAGAAAAGCTTGATATTAGAGGATTTGGTAATAGTTGGATTAAAAAACTAAGAAGGATAGCCAGGTCAATAAAAAATGAAATTTGAAAATTATTCCCTGATAAATATCCTCATTATATCCCCACATTTTCCTCCATCAAATTTAGCAGGTGTACATCGGCCCAGATTATTTGCGCAGCACCTGCATGCTTTTGGCTGGCAGCCAATTATATTGACGGTGCAGGAAAAATATTATGAAGAAAAGCCAGACTGGAATCTTGTAAAATTATTACTCGCCGATTTAAGAATAGAAAAAGTAAATGCCTTTCCCGTAGGTAAATTTCGTTTGATAGGGGATATCGGTTTACGGGCTTTTTTTCAATTATATAAAAGAGCAAAGCAACTTATCCTGTCAGAAAAAATTGATTTTTTATATATTCCCATTCCTTCTTTTTATTGCGCTTTACTGGGCCGGTGGCTGAATCAAAGTACCAACATAAAATATGGCATCGATTATATTGATCCCTGGGTGCATCAATTTCCTGGAAGTGAAAAAATATTTTCAAGGCACTGGTTAAGTACTAAAATGGCTAAATTTTTAGAACCCATTGCTGTTAAAAA
>JANXSK010000028.1 GCA_025352695.1 Ferruginibacter sp.
GAAATTTTCAACACAAGCCTAAAATCAAGGAACTCGCCGGAAGGGTTCAATGCTTTGTAGGGTGTGCTGGCTCAAACAGCCTTGATTTCTTAACGGCTTATGTTGAAAATTTCTAGCACTTTTTATTCGAGGCCGTTTGAAGAGTCTACTCTTAGGATAGAAAGGCATTTTATATTTTTTTTGAATTGTCTAGATGGCTTAAAATATATAGGTAGTCTCTACTTTCTTTTTTTTCTTGATAAAAAAAAGAAACAAAAAAAATCAAGGCTGCGAATAAAAAGGCTGAAATTTTCAACACAAGCCTAAAATCAAGGAACTCGCCGGAAGAGTTCAATGCTTTGTAGAGTTTGCTGGCTCAAACAGCCTTGATTTTTTAATGGCTTATGTTGAAAATTTTTGGCACTTTTTATTCGAGGCCGAAAGAGCTCACTCAATAGTGGGTGGCTATTAATAGATTGAAGGAGTAGATAATTGTATTAACTTAATCGCAATTAACTTAATACAATTATCTTAACAAGAAATACAACAAACTAAAATAAACACTATGCTTTCCAGAAGAAACTTTATTAGGAATTCAACCATGGCTTCAGCCATTACGGTGGCTAAAACCAGCACCACATTTTCTATATTGCACAAAGAGCTGCGGCCAGAAGATCCGTTGATTGGGCACGGTGGGTACAAGTACAAAGTAGATAAGGAGTGGGCAAAAATTAGCCCCAACAGCAACCCGGTTTTTAACTGCCACGAAATGGTGCAGGATAGCAAGGGCAGGCTGATTATGCTGGGTGATGATATGCACAATAATATTTTAGTGTTTAATAAATCGGGCAAATTGCTGGATGCCTGGGGTACAGGATGGGCGGGTGGTCATGGCCTTACCATTTCAAAAGAAGGCGGAGAAGATTTTTTACTGATTGTTGATTGTGGCTGGTACCAGGATAGAACCGGCAACTGGAAAGCCCAGGCAGGGCAAATGGTAAAAACAGATTTGAATGGTCGTGTTATTTTTTCCATCGGCCATCCTCGTACAATTGGTATTTATAAAGACACTGAACTGTTTATGCCCACCGAAACAGCTGTTGCACCCAATGGCGATATTTACCTGGCTGACGGTTATGGTTCAGATTACATCATTCAGTACAACAGTAAAGGGCAGTACATCCGGCATTTCGGCGGACATAACAATGCCAATCCCAAGCATAATTTATTGAATGCACATGGCGTGGCAATTGATAACAGAGATAAAAATAAACCCACTTTAATCATCACCTCAAGAGAAGAAAATTGCTTTAAGATTTTTTCAATGGATGGCAAATTTATCCAGCGGGTGGATACGCCGGGTATGTATGTTTGCCGTGCCGTATTGGACGGAGAAAATATTTATTCTGGTGTTTGCTGGTCAAAAGACGCTAACGGAAATCACGATGGGGATAGCGGTTTTGTAACGATACTGGATGGTAAAAATCAGGTGGTATCTAACCCTGGCGGTAATGCGCCGGTGTATAAAAATAATTTGTTGCAACCCACTTTACAGGCACCTGAAAAAGTTTTTCAACATTGCCATGATGTGTGTGTGGATGAAGATAAAAACCTTTATATCTGCCAGTGGAATGCCAACCATACTACTCCTGTAAAATTAACCCGGGTTTAAATGATACTATTGGATATAACGACCTTTCTGGGAAGGCTTCACCCAATGGTAGTACACTTGCCGATTGGCTTTTTATTGCTGGCGGTAGTGTTTAAATTATTGTCGTATGCACCAAAATTCAGGTACCTTAATACTGCGGTGTCCATAACATTGTTGTTTGGTTTTATCGCCGCAACAGCGGCCTGTTTGTCGGGGTATTTATTATCCCTTTCAGGGGAGTATGAATACATGCAATTGAACCGCCATAAACTTACAGGAATTGCGGTTGCCGTCCTCTCGGGCTTGTTGTTTTTGATAACAACCAAAAAGCTAAGCAACAGGCTTGTTATTCCGGAAAAAATATTGTCGGTAGTTTTTGTGGCATTGTTATTTTTGATGACCTACACCGGCCATCAGGGGGGCAACCTTACGCATGGCAGCGATTATTTATCAATGACTGTATTGCAGGGTGGCGAAAGAAAAAAGCCGGCTACTGTTGAAGAAGCTACATTGTTTGAAGATGTGGTACAACCCATGCTGATACAACGTTGTGGGCAATGTCATGCTTCGGGAAAGTTGAAGGGGCAACTGTCAGTACAATCACTAACTACTTTATTGAAAGGTGGTAAAAGCGGGGCCGCAGTGGTTACGGGCAACTTGCAGAAAAGTGAATTGTACCAGCGGATTACCATGGATCATTCCAATGAAAAATTTATGCCAGCCGATGGAAAAATACCTCTTACAAAACTAGAAGTAGCGATCATAAAATGGTGGATTGAAAAAGGCAATGCAACAGCGGGTGTAAAAATGGCAAGCTTAAAAAATGCAGAAGAAATAAAACCCAATGTAGCTGGTTGGCTGGGGTTAGAAAATGGGGGAGTGATTGCTGAAAATAACGATAGAGAAGTGAACCCTGATATTCCAAAAAGTGTCGATCCGAATCAGTTGGATAGCCTGCGTAGCAAAGGCATGCAGGTACGCATTATGTCTCACAACCCGGTAATGCTTGACCTTACACTGCCTGCCGGTGCTACCCAATCTTTGAGTGGAATGAAAAGCCATTTAAAAGCACTTGCTAAAAATGTAGTGTGGTTAAACCTTTCGCACAACAATTGTACAGATGGCAGTCTTGATTTTTTACCGTTGATGACCAACCTCGAAAAACTACGGCTTGAAAAAAATCCGCTAACAGACGGCATTGTACATCAACTTACTGGCCTGCAGCACCTCGAAGCGTTGAACCTGAATGAAACCAATATCACTGCAGCAGGGCTGGAAAAACTAAAATCGTTGCCTGCGTTAAAAAGAATTTATAGCTGGCAGAATGTTGAGAAATAGCAGTGTGTATTTTTTATCAGGTATATTTTATGGAGTATTGCAGTACTACCTCAAAACGATCAATGCAAACATTGAGGATGCTAAAAAACAATTTAAGTATTGACTTTTCGGATACCTAAAATAGCGGGGTGAATGTTTCTGTCGGTACCATTTTTTAATATATTAAATCATGCTAAAATCCTGTAAACGCAAAGTTTGCAGGATTTTTTTATTTTAAAATAGCATCACAATTTGCAGGAGGTAACAAATTTTTTAATAAGCAATTCTGTGACTTATAACTACTATTATTTTGCTCGCCAATAGGTAGCTAGCTGGTATATTTCAATGTTTAAAAAAATGAATCTATTGTTTTACTACTGCAGTACTGGTAATGCTATTTCATCTGAATAATTAAAATATGGCAGGTAAATTTTAGCATGATTCCTACTTGAAAATAAAAAAAAATTACATAGTATGTTTAGGATTAATTTATTTAATATTATTATTGATGGCAAACGTGCAGCAATAATTACCTGCCAAAAAATGTGAAATATTTTTTTAATTTATGCTGCAATTTTCTTTGTGTTGGAGCTTTTATTTTTTCTTTTCTTCTCTTTATTTTAATAAGTTTTTATTTTAAAATGTTGGATTGGCTGCTAATTGAGTTGCAGGATTATTACATCTAAATTATTTCATTGTCTTTCTCGTTGTTTTATAAATTAAAAAAAATAAAGCATCTCAAATCAGGACAACACAGGATAGGCAGGCAAATATTACGTTTTACATTGTGCCAGAATCTTAAAATTATCGAAACTGCTAACGACTCGGTTTCAATTTGTAAAACTAAAATTGCTTGCTATGCTCACGAAACTAAGTACATGTTTTCTGTATAGAAAACGATTGAGCTTTTTCTGCTCTTTCCTCTTTTTATTTTTTAGCTTTATTTCTTTCGCACAACAAACAATGACTGTTACGGGTACTGTTATTTCAGATAATAACTTTCCTGTAGCTAATGTAACTGTGAATGTAAAAGGCACTACTGTTGGAACCACAACTGATGCAAAAGGTAAGTATACAATTCAGGTAAATAAAGGTGCTACGCTTGTTTTGTCATCTGTAGGATTTGAAGAAAAACAAGTGACAGTAAACGCCGGAAATAGTGTTGAAAATATTCAACTGGTTTCAACTAATGCTACTTTAGGCAACGTGGTTGTGGTGGCATATGGTGTGCAGAAAAAAGTGACGGTTACCGGGGCCATTTCATCAATTCAAACCAAAGAACTCAGGCAAAGTTCCTCCGCTACATTAGCTGCTGCACTAGCTGGCCGATTACCTGGTTTAACTTCCATTCAGTCTGGTGGAGGACAGCCTGGCAGGGATGATGCCACCATGTATTTGAGAGGCGCTTCTACTACCAATGGCCGTAGCCCATTAATTCTTATTGATGGTGTTCCCAGAGATAATATTCGCACTATTGACGCTAATGAAGTAGCTTCTGTTTCTATTTTAAAAGATGCATCTGCTACTGCTGTATTCGGTGTACGTGGTGCCAATGGGGTTATATTAATTACTACAAAAAGAGGTGTGCAGGGTAAGGCAGAATTATCAATTACAGCAGATCAAAGTTATTCTTCATTTACCCGTGAACCAGAGCGTCTTCATTCTTTGGAATATATGAAACTAAGAAATGAAGCAGCAGCCAATGACAAAATTTCTACAATTCCATTTAGTAAGGATGTGATGGATAAATATGCCAATCCTCTTGCTGGTCTTGATCCTGCTGATCCTAACTATGTTGAAAAAGCACGTGTAAGAAATTATATGTATCCTGATCATGATTACTATCGGGAATTGATTTCACGTTTTGCTCCGCAAACACGAATTAATGCCAGTGCTAGTGGCGGTACGGATAGAGTATCTTACTTTGTAAATGCAGCTTATCTTCATCAGGGTGGAAATTTAAATACCGAGCCTAAATCCGTATTGGGTTACGACCCAGCTTCCAAAATGGACCGGTTTAATTTTAGGGCTAACCTGGATTATAAAGTTACTAAATCACTAAGGTCATTTCTTAATATTGGTAGTTATATCGAACAGGTTAATATGCCTTCCGCATGGCTGTATGGTGGTGGAGATGTTAACTGGATGATGAGAGATATGCTTTACCAGGCACAAACAATTTTGCCTATTACACCCGGCCCCACTACTATTGATGGTTTTGGAGTTGCTGCCGGACAAATTGTAGATCCGGGATATTTAGATCGGTCAGCATTTGAAATAATGAACAGGTTTGGTTATAGAAACGAAGTAAGATCTAATCTTAACACCTCTTTTGGTTTAGATTGGGATTTAGGTACCAAGGTTACAAAAGGCCTTACGGTTAAAGGGATGATCTCTTATGATTCCAAGTCAACTTCAGCCACTCAGGGCAGTAAATCTGAACGGCTTTATCTGGCAAATGTAAATGCACAAACGGATGAAATGAGTTACGCAGTTAAGCGCTCTGATGAGCAGCTGCTATCTTTAAATAAAGGAGTAGATTCCCGCTATAACATTAATATGCAGGCGTCTGTAAATTACAATCGCCTATTTAGAGAAAAGCATAGTGTGGGTGGTATGATTTTGTTTCAACGTGACTATTGGGAAACGCCTTCCGGAGAAATACCTTACAATGTATTAGGTACGGCTGCCAGAGTAACGTATGGTTATGACAATCGTTACCTCGCCGAAATAAATATGGGTTATAATGGCTCCGAGCAGTTTGCTCCAAGTAAACGTTTCGGTTTTTTTCCTGCCGTTTCAGTAGGGTGGGTTGTTAGCAATGAACATTTTCTTGAAAATAACCAGCTAATTACCAATCTTAAATTAAGGGCATCTTATGGTAAAGTAGGCAACGATCAAATGGGAGGGGCACGTTTCCTATATCAAAGCAATATTACTTTAGGAGGTGGCCCGCTTGGCAGTTTAGGATTAGGCCAAACTGTAAATCAAGGGCTTTTGGGTAATCCTAATATTAGCTGGGAAGTTGCTAAAAAACAGAACTATGGAATTGATATGCAATTATTAAAAGAGATAGATATTTCTGTAGATTATTTTATTGAAAACAGAAGTGATATTCTTATCTCTCGTGGTACAGTTCCTGAATTTCAGGGCGTTGGCTTGGGTAATATTCCAAAAGTAAATATGGGACTGGTAGATAACAGCGGTTATGAAATTGAGCTTACTTACAATAAACCATTGGCAAAGGATCTTAAACTTATGGTTAGGGGTAACTATAGTTATAACCACAATAAAGTTAAGTTTTTAGATGAGCAAATTCGCGACGAATCCTATGCTTCAAGATACACAAGTACCGGCTATTCGCTTAATCAAAATTTTGGTTACAAGATTGATTACAGTAATGGTAATGGCTATTTTAATTCAACTAAAGAATTGGATGATTATTTAACAAAAACTACTTATGGTTTTGGTACGCCAAGAGTAGGAGATTTTAAATACATGGATATCAATGGCGATGGTATTGTTAATGACAAAGATCAGGTTGCAATTGGCTATTCAAACATTCCAAGAGTAAGCTTTGGACTCACTTTAAATCTTCAATACAAAGCATTTGATGTTACTGGTTTCATACAAGGTGTAGGTAAATACTCTAGTAATTATGCTCAGCAAGGCGTGTACGAAACTATAAAACTTGGTACTTACTTCGATTACCATAAAAATGCCTGGACAGCCGACCGATATGCTAATGGCGATAAAATTACTTATCCGGCGTTAAGTACACTTAATAATACCAACCATACGGCCAATGACTTTTTTATTATGGATCGCTCCTTTATCAGGCTCAGAAATATAGAAATAGCTTATACTCTTCCAGAAAAAATACTGAAAGTTACAGGATTAAAACGGTTACGATTTTATGCAAGTGCACAAAACTTATCTACCTGGGATCATTTAAAAATGGGACATCTGGATCCGGAAAATGACGACCCCATTGGTTATCCATTAACCAAAATGATCAACTTCGGGATGAATATTACTTTATAAATCTTTAAATAATGCAATTATGAATATTAAATATATTTTTTCATCACTAGTCATATTGTTGCTGTCGTTGGGCTCCTGCAAGAAGGCATTGGATATGGCACCTGATGGTAAATTGTCGATGGAAGATAT
The DNA here is from genome assembly GCA_025352695.1 of Ferruginibacter sp. Lineage (GTDB taxonomy): Bacteria > Bacteroidota > Bacteroidia > Chitinophagales > Chitinophagaceae > Ferruginibacter. The sequence goes on from JANXSK010000028.1 coordinate 7,121, forward strand.
TTTTTCAGACAATGATAAAGTAGGCGCTTTTCTTAATAGTTGCTACACTAACATGGCCGTAAAAGGAACCCGGTATTTCTTTTGGAGCCGGGGGCCTGTTGTTTGGAGTGATGAAGCATGGGATACCGATGCAGAAGCTGAATCGTGGATTATGGCTGGTCGTATGTACAATGGCGATGCTTCAGCCGCCAACCATCCTATCACCAATATCAGCGCAGATGGTGGTAATGGAGATTATTGGGCCAGGTATTGGAGTTCAATTAGAAACTGCACTGTTTTTATCAGCTATATTGATAAAGCCACTGTTAAAAATGATATAGATAGAAAACGCTGGAAGGCCGAGGCGCATCTGTTAAGGGCATATTATTATTCAGAGTTGTTGAAATGGTTTGGTGCTTCACTACCAATTGAGCGGGAACCCTATAATTTTTCAGGCGACTTTTCTACCACAAAAAAGGAAAGCTATTATGATGTTGCCAAATTTATTATGGAGGATTGCGATGTTGCTTTAGCTACAACAGAATTGCCGTGGAGAATAACTACCAATGGTGAAGCAGGACGGGTTAACAAGGCTATGGCGGAGGCAATTAAATCTAAAATAATTCTTTTTGCTGCCAGTCCGCTTAATAATGCTGGAAGTAACTACTGGGAAGAAGCTTATTTAGCCAATAAAGTTTCTTTACAGAATCTAAAAACAAATGGATACGAACTTTATAATCAGGTTAATTTTCCGCAAACTTTTCTTTCTGATGTGGCTTTTTTAGGACCCAATAAAAATATTAAAACAGCGCTGTATAATGAGTATTTTAATCAAACCATGAGCTACTCGTCCAATCCTGTTGATAAAGAAACTATTTTTCAAAGTCGCGAAAACCAGGGTAATGTCTGGGATATTGATGGCATTGGTGCACAGGATGGATACAAATCAGGCACTTGTCCTTCGCAGGAGTTAGTAGATGCATATGAAACGATGGATGGTAATTCAATTCTTGATTTGACAACACCTTATTTAGATGACAAACATTTACAGCCCAATTATAATACTGTAAACACGCTGTACAACCCCGACTTTCCTTACGAAAATAGAGACCCTCGTTTTTATGCTTCCATTTACTACAACGGTTCTAAAAGAAAATGTTTGTGGAGCTTTTCCGAGTCTCCGGAATCACCTGAAAACTATCCTGCTCCGATTGGTAATAGGACCAGGATAGTTTCAACTTATGTGGGAGAGCCTCAAACAGGGCTTCATGCTACCACCAGAAAAGCAACTCGTACAGGCTATTTTCAAAGAAAGTTTTTACATCCCAATTCTGGTAACGATAATCCTGTTGCTGGTGCTAATTGGAAATTATTTAGGTTGGGAGAAGTTATTCTAAATTTTGCAGAAGCTGCCGCAGAGGCTGGCCATTTACCAGAAGCTGTTGCTGCTGTAGATGAAATAAGAACCAGGGCCGGCATGCCTATTCTACCCATTGGATTATCAAAATCAGCATTGATTCTTCGCATCAGAAATGAACGCAAAGTAGAATTGGCTATGGAAGAAAATCGCTTTTTTGATGTTCGTCGCTGGTCAATGCCAACAGAAGATCTTTCCAAAACAGATAAATGGATTACTGCAATGGAAATTACCAGAAAAACCGATGGCAGTTTTATTTATGGTCGACGTACAGTTCGGGTAAATGAACGTCAAAATTTTACTAATAAATTTCTCTGGCTACCTATTCCGTTAAATGAGGCCAATCGTTTAAGAAGTAGTACGGGTATAGATTGGCAGGCTACAGGTTGGTAGTAGTTATATTTTTTAATGTAGTAAAAAGGATAAATCTAATGATACATAAAATTACAAAAACATTACTGTTAGGGTTTATACTCCTGTTTTGTTTGAGGGCAGCAGTACATGCACAAACAACCGCTTTAATTATAAAAGGTGTAGTTACTGACGTGTTTGACAAACCGCTTGCAGGCGTAGCCGTTAATGCCGAAAATGGGAAAATGGGAACAATTACAAACATTGCCGGGGAATATACTATATCTGTTAGCAGTAAAAAGGAACCCCTTGTTTTTATTTTAAAGGATTATAAAATAAAAAATATTGCTATAGAAGATAAAGAACAGATTAATTTACAGCTTCAATTGGATGTACATAAAAACGATGAAGTTATTCAATTGGGGTATACAACGCAACTTCGGAGAGATATATCCGGTTCGGTGGCTACTGTAAGTGGAGAAGAACTTGAAAGAGCACCAGTTGCCAACCTTACCCAGTCTTTTGCTGGTCGTTTTTCGGGCTTAACAACACAGGAAACCTTTTCAGAATTATCAAGAGCAAATACTTCTTTAAGCGTTCGGGGGTTTTCAGCAGCTAGAGGAAATGGTCCATTGGTTATGATTGATGGAATTATTTCGGCCTATAACAGCAATCAAATACTTGAATACATCAGCGCCAATGAAATTGAATCCGTTACAGTTTTAAAGGATGCTTCCACCCAAGCTATTTATGGAATTTTGGGTGCAAATGGTTTGATAGTGGTTACTACAAAAAGGGGGAAAAAAGGTAGCGTAAAGATTAATACCAGTTTTAATCAATCTATACAACAGGTAACAACAACACCCACTTTTTACGATGCAGCCAATTATGCAGAGATGAGAAATCAGGCCGCCTTCAACGATGGATATGGTTTAAATTATCAGTTTAGTGATCAACAAATTAATAATTACCGTTCCGGCGAAAACAAGCAACTCTATCCAAATAATAACTGGTACAACCAATACATAAAAGAATTTGCAGCCATGCAGCGGGTTGGTGTAAATGTAACTGGCGGTAATGATAAAGTACAGTTTTTTTCCAATATAAATTTCATGCACCAAGGTGGACAATTTATAACAAGCCAACCTTTGTATAACTCAAATGCTAACAATGTTTGGGTAAATTATCGTACCAATGTTGATATGAAGCTTAATAAATACCTTAAAGCGTTTATTCGTTTGAGTGGTAATATTAAAAGAGAACGTACGCCCGGTGCCGGCAACCAGGCGATTTATAATAGCTTATTTGAAATTCCACCTACGGTATACGGGCCTTTAACACCAACGCTACGGGATGCAGCTACAGGCGAAGTGATTGATGCCGGTGGCAAAGTGATTACAACAGAACGAGTAGGTTCGCCCACTTTTGGGTTGTTGAATCGCACAGGATATATCAGGCATACGGTAACAAATATTACCTCACAGTTTGGCCTTGACCTGGATATGAGTTTCCTTACTAAAGGATTAAATTTTACAGGTGTTATGGCCTATCAAACCAATAGTGTGGGTAGTTTAAGTACAACACAAAATTACGAGCGCTGGGTAAGAACAAATGATATGGATACACTGTTGTTTTCAAAAAAAGGGTCAGAAACAAACTCTCCTTTAGCATACAATAAAACACATGGTTTTTATTATCACTTAACTTATAATGCAGTACTAAACTATAAACGTGATTATGGCAAACACCAGATTGGCGGCATGGGGTATATGTTCTTTCAAAACCTCACGAAAGCCGATAACGGATCACCCGGACTTCTTCCATACAATAGGGTAAGCTCAGGAGCAGAAGCTACCTATGGATATGATAGCAGGTATCTTGTTAAATTGGATGTAGGGTATTCAGGTTCTGAGCAGTATGCCCGTAATAGTCGCTTTGTTGCTACACCTGCAGTTTCTGGCGCCTGGGTTGCATCTAACGAAGCTTTTATGAAAAAAGTTAACTGGTTGAGCAATTTAAAACTAAGGGCATCCTATGGCAAAACCGCCAATGATCAAAGTGGGCTTTCCCGTTTTGCATACCTGGATAATATTACGGTTAATGGTGGCGGACCTATTGGATATTTACAATACAATATTAATGAAAATCAGGTGGGCAATCCTTACATACAAGCAGAAATATCTACCAAACAAAACTATGGTATCGATTTAGGACTGTTTAATTCACTTTCATTTTCGGTAGATGTATTTAAAGAAAGAATGAACAACATGGTGGTGAGTGCTATTTCTTCTATTCCTCTTTACCAGGGCATTCCTTTAGGTAATTATCCTCAAACAAACAATGGCGCTTTCGAAAACAAGGGTTATGAAATTACCGCTAACTACACCAAAACCATCAATCGTACTTTATCATTCTCGGTTGGAGCAATTTACAGTTATGCCAAAAATACCCTGGTTAAAATAAATGAAGCTGTAAGAACTGATGATTATGCGTATAGAAACTGGCAGGAAGGGTATTCTTATGGTCAGCAATTTGGCTATCTGGTAGATTACAGTAATGGCAATGGGTTTTTTAATACTGCAGCGGAGTTAAACAATAGTAATTTGGCATATGGCTTTGGTACGCCGCGTTTGGGCGACCTTATTTATCGTGATTTGAATAACGATGGTAAGATCGATGAACGGGATATGGCACCAATCGGTAAAGGTGCATTGCCGCTGGTAACTTATGGGGTTACAGGTAGTATACAATACAAATCTTTTGATTTAAATTTCCTGTTCCAGGGCGTGGGGGAATATTCTTCTATAATTACGGGTAACGGTGTTTGGGAAACCAGTTATGATGGTTCTTTTGGTGCCCTGCACCAGAATGCCTGGACTCAGGAGCGATATGATAATGGATCAAAAATTACTTCTCCTGCTCTCTCTTTAGCACAAACAGTTAACCACGTAGCCAGTAATTATTTTCAATATAACAGATCTTACCTGCGTCTTAAAAATATGGAATTGGCTTACACATTACCAGCATCCGTTGCTAAAATTATTTCAACAGAAAAAGTAAGATTTGTGCTGAGTGGTCAAAATCTTATTACCTGGGATAAAATGAAATCGAAGGACTTTGGACCAGAAGGTGGAGGGTATGCTGCTTTTCCTGTATACAGGGTATATAATGTAGGCGTAAATATTGTGTTTTAATAAAACGGTAGTATTAATCTTAAATATTATTTAGCATAAAATATCCGGCGCTAATATAAAATGAGCTAAAGGTTTTATGCACAATGATATCATCAACACTTAAAAATAAATTCTGATGAAAAAATATATAATCTTCTCAGCAATACTCTTTACAGGCTTCTTTTTCTCCTGTACCAAGCAGTTGGATTTACCAACAGATGGCCGCATAACTATAGATCAGGTATTTAGTGATTATAATAGAACGAGGGGGTATTTAAACTCTTGTTATGGATTTTGTCCTGCACCATATATGGATAGGGCCTCCTTTACGGATGAAGCGCAGGATGCGGATGATATTACACCAGGTTCAAGGTATATCAATTGGTACGCAGGAAGCATCACTTCAAGTTCATTTCCAACATATTCGGTTGATGGAAGTCCCTGGGGTAATCTTTATATCGGCATTCGCAAATGCAATGTATTTATTGAAAGTATTAAAACAGCAAAAGTTTATGCTACGGATACCGAAAAAGGGGCATGGACAGCACAAGCGCATACCTTACGGGCACTTTACTATTTGCAGTTGATTAAACGGTATGGAGGCGTTCCTATTTTTGATAAGCCATTGGATATAAATTACAATTTTGCTGCTGATAAAAGAGCCAAATTTTCTGAGGTAGTAAAATTTATTTTAGAAGATTGTGATAAAGCTTTAAGTTATCCTGATACGCAGGGTGGTTTTTCATGGAATATTTATGACAATCAATTTGGTATCATGACAAGAGCGATCGCTTATGCCATCAAATCTCAAGCTGTTACTTATGCAGCAAGTCCGCTTTGGTCCGATGGCACTTATACCTGGGCTATGGCTACAGAGATTAATAAAGAGGCTTTGTCGCAATGTATCATCAACGGCGGATATAAATTATTTGATGTGGTACCTGCTGCTAATATTGCACAAAACGCATATGCTTTGTATTCTTTTACCAGTTCCAATGACCAGCGTGCGGTAGATAAAGAAACAATTTTTCAGTCTGGTGGCCAAATGGCAATCTGGCAATGGGCTGGCATGCCTACAAACCCGGGTATGGATAGAACAGGACCTTGCCCTACACAAGATTTGGTTGATAGTTATGAGATGGCCAATGGCAAATCTCCCATAACAGGTTATTCAGATGCTGGTAGACTGGTTCCTATTGTAAACAATACTTCCGGTTATGATCAGGCAAATCCATACAAAGGTCGTGACCCCCGTTTTTATGCATCTATTTATTACAACGGTGCTGTTAGAAATTTGGATCAACCCAATGTTACAGCTGGAATGAAATTTACCGCCACAGCTCCTTTTTATGCTATCAATGCTGAATGTCCAAGTTGGGGAAATAGCACCGGTAATCTTACTTTAAAATTATACCAATGGAATACAAGCTATGCCCAAAGTGTAGCAGGCACACCAGTAGCAGAAAATACTTTTGTGAATTTTGCAGACGGTGCAAGACTTGCATTATTATTTAACGAACAACAACCGGGAGAATACGTATGGGAACTAAGTAAAGGAACAGAAGTTGTTGGTGTTTGGAAATGGAACGAGACAATCGGAACTTCTATAAGTTACTACAATAACGTGCAGGTAGCTGGCAATTACACAAGCGACATCGCTTACACGCCGAATGTTTTTTTACCATTGACAACAGGAATCTCTCGTACACCCATTGGTATTTTAGATGGTAAAATAGTGGAAACATTTGTAGGTGGCACAGAGGAAATATCAAACATCAATAGAAGGAATACCAGGACTGGATATTATTTGCGCAAATTTAATAACTATAAATCGGGCCAAAATAACAATGCAGATGGATCGGTCAGGTTGTTTCGCCTGGCAGAACTTTATTTAAACTTTGCAGAGTCTGCTTACCAGTCTGTTGGGCCCGATGCAGTAGTTTCTGGTACAGGTTTTTCGATGAGTGCCACAACGGCGGTAAGTGCTGTAAGGGCAAGAGCAGGAATGCCCGCTTTTCCTATAGGTTTATCTACAACAGATTTTGAGAAAAAGTACCGCAATGAGCGGCGTGTTGAATTGGCATTTGAAGAGCACCGTTATTTTGATGTGCGCCGTTGGAAAATATTAGAACATACAGATAAGTTTGTTACTGGTATGCGCATTACAAAATCTGGTGTCAATCTTACTTACAACCGATTCAAATTTTTAGATAGAAATTGTTGGTCAATTAAATACCTGATGTACCCGATTGATCAGGATGAAGTTAATAAGGTGATTGGTCTTGGAGGCTCTAATTGGCAAAACCCAGGATGGTTAGATTAAATGATTGACAGCTTCTTATCATTAAAAATAAATTTTAAAAGAGGAATAAATATACGTGCTTATTAGGTTGAGCTTTCTGTAAAATAATTTGGTAAGTTCAACATTCTTATCATTCAATATTATTGAACGTAGTTTAATTGAAATCCTTCTTTTAAGTTACAATGAAATTTGATTAAAAGGATTAATAAGCTACAAATAAATAGGATGTAAGATCAAATTAACATTGAACTATTTTTAGCGGCACTGCATCACGATTATTAAGGCAAATCAAATAGTTAAATTCAAATAGTATGTTGGAAATACAAAAATATTAGGCCATGCAAAAAATATTTTTAGGCTTCCTATTGCTCTTTACTGTAGCGCAGGTGACTGCTCAGTTTACCAATGTAAATTATGGTAATGGATTACCCGCTACTGATGCACTTGGTCGTAAATTGTTAACGAATGCAGCAGCAGGCAATCCACGAAAAGATAAATTTGTTGGCCTTTTTTATTGGAGCTGGCATACAGATCAGAATGCTGATTTTTCACCAGTAATGAATATTACCGAAATTTTAAAAGGCAATCCGGAAGCGGCTACTGAGGCCAATCATCCTGCATGGCAAGGTATTACACCCGGCGTTTTTTGGTGGGATGAACCATTATTTGGTTACTATAGAACAACAGATGAATGGGTGCTTAGAAAACATGCGGAAATGTTAGCCGATGCCGGTGTTGATGTTGTTTTTTTTGATTGTACAAATGGAAATTTTACATGGAGCAGTTCTTATACCGTCTTGTTAAAAGTATGGGATCAGGCACGAAAGGATGGCGTTAAAACGCCTCAAATTTGCTTTATGCTGCCATTTGGCGCAAATCCTAATTCTTTATTATCGCTTTATGAGTTGTACTCAAATCTTTACCAACCACAATTGTATAAAGAATTATGGTTTCTATGGAAAGGAAAACCGCTCATCATGGCTTATCCCGAAAGTCTTGTTCCGCAAGAGGGTGGTGCTGCAGGTTTAAAATTCACCGCCACAGCTCCTTTTGCTGCCATCAATGCTACCTGCCCTAGTTGGGGTGATAACATGGGTAATATCACCTTCAGGTTATACAAGTGGAATGCTGATTATTCGCAAAGTATTGCCGGTACACCGATAGCTACAAAAACCTTTATTAATTTCAACGATAATTCAAAAATAGCATTAAGTTTTAATCAGCAGACAGCCGGCGAATATATATGGGTATTAAGCAATGGCACACAAGAAGTAGGTGTATGGAAATGGACTGATAGCATGTATCCGGCAGCAAGCTTTTTTGCTGGTAAACAGGTTACAGGAGCCTACGAAAGTGAAATTGCGTATAACCAAACATCAAATTTTACCGCACTTACATCGGGCATAAAACATGAGCCAGTTGCAGTTACCGGTTCTATCAATCAGCAAGAGGTTAATGCTATAAAGGAATTCTTTACTTTCCGGCCTGGTCAGCCTGATTATGTCAACGGCTCTTCCCGCAATGATCAATGGGGGTGGCTTGAAAATTATCCGCAACATGGGTATGTTCCTAAAATATCCGGCGGTTTTGAGCAAGCAACCGTTGGGGTGGCCCAAAATGCATCTGATGCAAGTGGTGGCCATGCTGCAGGTTTTAACACGCCACTATCTTATGGTCGTAGTTATACAAAAGCAAAAGGCCAGAACGCTAGTTCAGATGCGTATTTCTATGGGCTTAATTTTCAGGAACAATGGAGTCGGGCACTCGCCATCGATCCAGACCTTGTATTTGTAACCGGCTGGAATGAATGGATTGCAGGTCGCCATTTTGATTGGGATGTAAAACCATTTGCTTTTGTTGATCAATATTCTGCCGAAAAAAGTCGGGATATAGAACCGGTAAAATCATGGGGTAATAAAGGCGATGCCTACTACCTGCAATTTGTAAGCAATGTTAGAAAGTTTAAGGGAATGCCTTCCGAACAAGTTGCTTCAGCAGCACAAGCCATCGATATAAATATCCTTAATGGCTGGGCGGCTGTAAAACCCGAATACCTGGCTGTTAAAGGCAGTGCGGTTCACCGGAATCATGCTGGGCAGGGTACCAATTTACTGTATAGCAATACAACTGGCAGAAATGATATCGTGCTTGCTAAAGTAGCAAGGGATCTAGAATTTCTCTATTTCTATGTGGAAACAAATGAACTGCTTTCGGATAAATCTAACCCCAGGTGGATGCGTCTTTTTATTGATATTGACAGTAAAAAAGAATCTGGTTGGGAAGGATATGATTTTGTTGTAAACCGAATTAATCCTACTGACGTAGCTACGGTAGAAAAAAGCGATAATTCCTGGAATTGGAGCAAGGTTGGCGATGCATCCTACAGCATAAATGGAAAAATATTAGTGATTAAAATAAAGCGGACAACGCTTGGTATTGCAGATGATAAACTATTGAATTTTGAATTTAAGTGGAGCGATAATATGCAGGTGGATGGCGATGTGATGGACTTTTATGTAAATGGAGACGTTGCACCGGGTGGCAGGTTTAATTACCATTATTTTACTGAAGCAGTCACTGAAATACCAGATAATACTGCTGCATCTTTTCAGATATATCCTAATCCGGTAAAGGAAGCGATAAATATTATTTTCCCTTCCCAAACAGCAAATAATTCACAGCTTACCATCTATAACATTGCCGGCAGGATATTATGGCAAAAAAAGTATAAAATAGCTGTAACATCAGATTATATTAAAATTGATTTTCTTAAAAATAAAGGGATATATATTGTTGAATTAGAAAATAAGGAAAGAAGTGAAATAAGAAAGTTTGTTGTTAATTAAGTTTTTTTCTATGCTTTGCTTTGGCATTCCTTTAAAGTAAAAGATATCATCTTGTAACTAATAAAAAAATAAAAATCAATCATACCGCAATATGCATATCTTTTAATTTAAACTTCATTTTGTAACCTGTGTAAGAAGTAGTACAATTAAAATTAGCTTTTTTAAAGGCAAGGGATAAGTGAGATTTAATTTGGCAATATCGGTCGGGTGTATCTAAAAGTTCTTTTAATTTTATTGTATCAGAAAAATAATAATTCTATAGGCGCTCAGTAATATATACCGTGCGTATCATTAAACAAAAATTTCATCTCATGAAAAATCTATTGTATTTATTGTTGGTAACTTTTTGCTTACAATCAATGGCCCAATCACCAGGTAATAATATGTCTGCAACGGATGCAATAGGACGAAAGCTACCTGCTTACGAGGAAGTTGGTGCATCTAAAAAAGATAAATTTGTAGGTTTGTTTTATTGGACCTGGCATACTCAACAAAGTAAAAATAATCCTCCATACAATGTTACAGAAATACTGGCCCGAAATCCAAAAGCCAGAGAAGATTACAACAATGTAATTTGGCCAAAACAAAATACTCCCTGGTTTTGGAACGAACCTTTATTTGGCTATTACGTTGATACCGACGAATGGGTGTTGCGTAAACATGCAGAAATGTTGGCAGATGCTGCAGTTGATGTAATCATCTTCGATTGTACAAATGGAAACCTCACCTGGAAAGAGTCGTACCAAAAACTGTGTAAGGTATTTACCCAGGCACGCAAGGATGGCGTAAAAACACCTCAAATAGCCTTTATGCTTCCGTTTTGGTTGTCGTCGGGAGGAAAAGAAATCATCAGAGAAATTTATACGGAATTGTACAAACCTGGTTTATATAAAGACCTATGGTTTATTTGGAAAGGCAAACCATTAATTATGGCCATGCCCGAATTGGTGGAGGATGTAAAAGGGAATGCAGACAGTACCAAATGGAATAGGGAAATGCGTAATTTTTTCACATTTCGTCCTGGACAACCTGTCTATAATAAGGGGCCGGAAAGACCCGATCATTGGGGATGGCTGGAAATTTATCCTCAACACGGTTTTGCCAAAAATACCGCAGGTGGTTTTGAACAGGCTACCGTTGGGGTTGCACAAAACTGGTCTGCCGAAAGAGGTTTAACCGCAATGAATGCACCAGGTGCTTTTGGTAGAAGTTATACCGCAAAGCAAGGACAAATTACACAGGTTGGAGCAGTAAATAAAGGATATAATTTTCAGGAACAATGGGACAGGGCTTTGGAGATAGATCCTGAATTTATTTTTATAACTGGCTGGAACGAATGGATTGCTGGCAGGTACGATATGTGGCAGCTGCAAACAAATGCCTTTCCGGATGAGTTTGATCAGGAAGGTAGCCGAGATATAGAGCCAATGAAAGATGGGCATGGAGATAATTATTATTATCAAATGGTAAGTAATATTCGCCGGTTTAAAGGCGTGCCTACTCCAATTGGGGCATCTGCAACTGTTTCTATTGCAATAGATGGAAATTTTACTGAATGGAATGCTGTTATGCCTTCCTATCATTCTTTTAAGGGAAATACACTGCATCGAAAAAGTGCAGGTTGGGGTAGCTTACAGTATATCAATAAAACCGGCAGAAATGATATTGTATTGGCAAAAGTGGCCCGGGATCAGCAGTTTGTTTATTTCTATGTAGAAACAGCTGCACCCCTAACAAAAAAAACAGATGCCGGTTGGATGCGCTTGTTTATTGACATCGATCGAAATAAAAATACTGGATGGGAAGGCTATGATTTTGTTATCAATCGAAATAGCCCAACAAGCAAAGCAACCTTGGAAAAAACTTCCTTTGCCTGGAATTGGCAAAAAATGGGCGAAATAGATTTTGCAGTAAATGGTAATAAGTTGGAAATAAAAGTTCCACGATCAATGCTTGGAGTAAAACAAGCGCTCGATTTTGAGTTTAAATGGTCAGATAATATGCAGCAAGAAAACAATGTGATGGACTTCTGGATAAATGGAGATGTGGCTCCAGCTGGAAGAGCAAATTTTCATTACACAACAACCCCATAATTAGTCTTCAATAATTCCAGGTTAAATACAAAATAACAGCCTGATCTATTAACAAATAAATAAAGCAGCTATGTTATTTGAAATATGTTACCTGGAATTGTGTGGCGCTAATGTTATTGCAAAAAAATGTTCCGGAATTATTATTAAACAGGAATGAGTTATGAAATTTTTTAAATTATTGTGTGTATTAATTATCCTTTTTTCTTGTGGAAAAAAGATAACAATAAAACCTCCCGATCTAATTGTGTCAGTAGATTCCAACCAACTAAACTGGAAGGGAGATAATATGACAGATTTTAAAGCGGCAGGCCTTACTGTAAGTAACATTGGCTCCGGAATATATCCTCGGGTTCCTTATGCGGAAAGAAAAGTAGGCATAGCTTACACCACCTGGTGTCAAGCAGGTTTTTGGGAACGCAGTGTTTGGTCTTATCCAACTTTAGGTAAATATTTATCGGATGATCGTACTATAATCAGACAACATGCACAATGGCTCGCTGATGCAGGGGTAGATTTTATTTGGATTGATTGGTCGAATAATTTGGCTTATAACGTAACGATGGAGGAAGTGCTAATCGATACCAACCGGCCCGATTTTGCAATGATAGAAAGGGCTACATTTTTTATTTTTCAAGAGTATAGTAAAATGAGGATCGAAGGGAAAAAGACGCCTAATATTTCTATTTTTATCGGTAATCCTGCCGAAGGGCAATCGGCAGCGATATCTGATGGTCGGTTGTCGAAAAAGTCAGATCAGATTTACCAGTGGTTTATAAACAATCCAGCACATCCGGAATTTACTACCCTCTTGCAGCAATACAATGAAAAGCCTTTGCTGGTTAGTTATGCAGGTACACCTACACCGTGGCAGAATGAAACGCCACCCTGGAATGATGACCGTTATACAGTAAGATTTATGACTGGTTATGTATCAGAACAGCCTAACCTTTTTAATAGGAATACCAAAGAAAGTAAATACAAGTATTGGAGTTGGGAAGAACGCGGCGCACAATCCTTCACGGTAGATAAAGGTTTTCCGGAATCGATGACAGTTCTGCCGAGTTGGAGGCCACAGGGTATAGAAGGAGACAGGGATTATTTGCCTGCAGGTCCGCGGAATGAAGGTAAAACTTTTAAGGAGCAATGGGCAAGAGCCAGATTACTGGGGGTGCGGTTTGCAATGGTAGGCACATGGAATGAATACATAACCAATGAACAAAAATCTGCAGAGGTAAGTAAGGATATTGAACCCAATCAAACATGGGGTGATAAATACCTGCTTTTACTAAAAAAGGAAATTGAATTATTTAAAGGAATTAAATAAATAATAATTTTCACCAGAAATATTTCATAGGTTGAAAATGTTGTTAAAAATGAAGAGTTAATAAAAAATAGAAAAATGAATAAAAGCTATTTCAAAAAAATAATTTGTCTGATGTTATTGGGTATACATGCCGCTGCATTGTTAATTGCACAGGTAAAAATGCCAACAAGTAAGCAAGGGTTTGAGCAAGGTTTTAAGGTGCCACATGATTCTGTAAAGCCAAGTGTTTATTGGTATTGGATGAGTGATAATATTTCTGTGCAAGGCGTTAAAAATGACCTGGACGCAATGGCGAAAATTGGTATAGGCAGGGCCTTTATTGGTAACATTGGTTATCCAAAGGAGGAAGTGCCTTATGGAAAAGTAAAAATGTTTTCAGAGGAATGGTGGAGGGTAACAAAGGCAGCAATCAGTACTGCCACAAAAAAAGGAATTGATATTGGATTATTTAACAGCCCGGGTTGGAGCCAAAGTGGCGGCCCCTGGATAAAGCCGGCTCAATCGATGCGTTACCTGGCAGGCGATGAATTGTATGTAAAGGGGCCAATGCAAATCTCAAAAAAATTAACTACTTCAACTGCTGATTTTCAGGATGTGGCGGTGCTCGCTTTTCCGGCGCCTTCTGGTGAAGGGGATGATCTTTCAAAATATTTACCTACCCTTTCGTCTGATATGGTTTTTGATGATATTAAAAAACTGATGGATGGAAATATTGCCACTGTTTCAACGGTAGTATCTACTATTAAAGACGGACAACAAGCAACAATTAATATTGAAGTGGCCTCTTTTTTTACTGCAAGAAGCCTTGTATTATATCCATTGAAAAAACCGTTTAGGGCTGATGGAGAATTGCAGGTTGACATAGATGGTAATTACAAAACAATTAAAAAGTTTGAATACGATAGAAGTAATCCTTCAAGTAATGTTGGCTTTATCCCTTATGCTCCTGTAGCACTTTCATTTATAGAAACGAAAGGGAAAAAATTTAGGTTGGTATTAAAAAATATAACAGGTACTCCAGGATTTGCTGAAATTAAATTATCTGCTGCACCTACTATTGAACGATTTGAAGAGAAGCAATTGGCTAAAATGTTTCAAACGCCTTTACCACTTTGGAACCAATACCAGTGGCTCCAACAGCCTGAACCAACTGATAAATCTTTAATGATAGATCCTGAAAAAGTTATTAATATTTCAAAAAATCTTTCAGCTGATGGTACCCTTAATTGGAACGTACCTGAAGGAAACTGGATTGTTATTCGGTATGGCATGTTACCTACGGGGGTTACCAACGGGCCAGCTGCATTGGAAGGTATTGGACTTGAAATTGATAAGATAAACGACCTTTCAATTGAACATCACTTTGATTCATTTGTTGGTAAAATTCAAAATAGTATTTCTAAGAAAGAACGTACTTCACTAAAATGGGTGGTAGCGGATAGTTATGAGACAGGTTCGCAAAACTGGACAGACGGGATGGCGAATGCATTTAAAGTTCAATATGGCTACGATCCTTTATCATGGCTGCCTGTATTGTCTGGTCGGGTTGTTGCATCAGCAGAACAAAGCGATCGTTTTTTATGGGATTTAAGAAGGTTGATTGCCAATAGAGTGGCCTATCAGTATGTGGCAGGTTTAAGAAAAGTAAGTCATAAACACGGGTTAAAATTATGGCTCGAAAATTACGGTCACTGGGGATATCCGTCTGAATTTTTAATGTACGGGGGGCAATCAGATGAAGTCAGCGGCGAGTTTTGGAACGAAGGGGAACTCGGCAATATTGAGTGTCGTTCAGCTTCATCAGCCGCACATATTTATGGCAAAACAAAAGTCTCTGCCGAATCTTTCACCGCCGCCGGATTGGCGTATGCACGTTATCCTGCATTGTTAAAAAAACGGGGAGACTGGTCGTTTACCGAAGGTATTAACAATACCGTGCTGTCCGTATTTATTACCCAGCCCTACGAAGATAGAAATCCTGGCGTTAATGCAGGTTTTGGTACAGAGTTTAACAGAAAAAATACCTGGTTTTATCAGGGAAAGGCATTTGTAGATTATATCAGAAGATGCAATTTTATATTGCAACAGGGAAAACCAGTAAATGATATAGCTTACTTTATTGGTGAAGATGCCCCAAAGATGACCGGTATCCGGTATCCGGAATTACCCATCGGATTGTCTTATGATTATATTAACGCCGAAGTTTTATTAGAAAGAGCAACAGTTAAAAACGGCAGATTGGTATTGCCTGATGGGATGAGTTACAGATTGTTGGTATTGCCACCGTTGCAAACAATGCGACCTGAACTTTTACGTAAAATTAAAGGCTTTGTAAAAGATGGGTTAACTATTTTAGGTCCTGCTCCAAAACGATCTCCCAGCCTGCAAAATTATCCTGCTGCCGACATGGAAGTTCAAAAAATGGCATTTGATATTTGGGGTAATATTGATGGCGTAAACAAAACAATGGCTAAATATGGCAAGGGAAATGTGTTGTCTGGTATCACTATGCAGGATGCATTGAATGTATTGAAAATTTTGCCGGATGTAGCATTGACTGATAAAAATGTTTTGTATGCACACCGCACCACAAAAGATGCTGAAATATATTTTTTAACCAATCAAACTGACCAGGTTATTAAAATAGCACCATCTTTTAGGGTTGCCGGCAAACAGCCCGAATGGTGGGATGCTGTAAGTGGATCTATCCGTAGCATGCCTGATTTTTCGCAGGAGAAAGAAACAACAACGGTTCCAATAAAACTGGAGCCTTATCAAAGTGGATTTGTTATTTTTAAAAATATA
Source organism: Ferruginibacter sp. (assembly GCA_025352695.1). GTDB lineage: Bacteria > Bacteroidota > Bacteroidia > Chitinophagales > Chitinophagaceae > Ferruginibacter. The sequence continues at coordinate 23,411 of JANXSK010000028.1, forward strand.
GCAGGTGCTTTAGCTCCAGTTGCTAAAAAAGCAAATTTTCCGGATGCAAATATTATCACCACCATCAACACACCGTGGAGCGTTACATTCGATACTGCAATGCGGGGCCCATTAAAACCGGTATTATTTAATGTGTTAATTGATTGGACTGCCAGCAAAGATTTACTAATAAAAAATTATTCCGGCACAGCAATTTATCAAACAAAATTTATGGTAAATGCCATTCCCGCTACTAATACTATTTACTTAAATCTTGCTATGGTAAAAGTGATGGCTAAAGTAAAAGTAAATGGTAAAGATATGGGGGCTGTATGGACGGCTCCCTATAAAATTGATGTTACCGGGGCAATTAAAAAGGGTGAAAATAAAATAGAAATTGAAGTCGTGAATACCTGGGTTAATCAGTTAATAGGAGATAGTAAATTGCCTGTTGAACAACGAAAAACCTGGACCAATGTAAATATCTATAACCCCCAAAGCGAGTACCAGCAGTCAGGATTGATTGGCCCTGTTAATTTGGAGGCAGTAAAATATTGAAGCAATATCTAACAAATAATAAATGTTTATAAAAAGGGGCGTAGCAATAATATTTAAAAGAATTAATAAAAAAAAATACCAGTTTATTTATTGCTACAGATTAATTGGAAAAAGGAATACCTAATAGAAACCAATGAAAATTATAAAGATGAAAAATAGGAATAAATTGTTGCTTACACTTGGGGTTTGCCTGATTTTTACGGTAGATGTTGCTGCACAATTACCACCAGTATTTGATGCGGCGAGGGGTAAAGATGCAATTACTGCACCCACAACCAGAAAGTATTTGTCGCCCGTAAAAATTTTGTGGAAGACGGAGCATGCAGGTGCCAATATCGTTAATGAGCAAAGATTGTTAAAACCAGGTACAGGTCAGGCCGACCTTGTAGGAGGGGATCTTTGTTATTTAAAAAATGATGGCACTATACAACCTGCTTTATTACTCGATTTTGGAAAAGAAATACATGGCGGGTTACAGTTGGTAACAGGGCAAATGAGTAAACAACATCCGGTAAAAGTGCGGTTAAGTTTTGGCGAATCGGCCAGCGAGGCAATGGCACTTACGGATACCAACGATCATGCCATGCGGTACTTTGATATTGAACTTCCCTGGCTTGGAAAGATAGAAGTAGGTAACACAGGCTTTCGTTTTGTACGCATTGATTTGCTGGATAAAGATACCGAACTCTTGCTCAAAGAAGTGAGCGCTATTTTTGTGTATCGGGATATTCCCTACCTGGGTTCTTTTAACAGCAGTGATAGTATGCTTAATAAAATATGGATGACCGGCGCCTATACCGTACACCTTAATATGCAGGATTATTTATGGGATGGGATAAAGCGGGATAGATTGGTTTGGATAGGCGATGCACATCCCGAAACATCTACCATTGCAGCCGTATTTGGTTACAATGAAGTGGTACCCAAAACACTCGACTTTGCCAGGGATATAACAAAGTTGCCCAATTACATGAATGGTATGATTTCTTATTCCATGTGGTGGGTATTGATTCATCGAGATTGGTATATGCACAATGGTAACCTGAAATACCTGCAGGAACAAAGGAAATATTTAGTAGGATTGTTAGAACATTATATGACGAAAATAGGAACGGATAATAAGGAAAAGCTCGATGATGGCACCCGATTTTTAGACTGGCCATCCAGTGAAAATCAAAAAGGGGTAGATGCTGGTTTACAGGCGATGCTTTTGATGACGCTTGATGCAGGTGCCGAACTTTGTACTATTTTAAAAGAAGACGTAACTGCAAAAAAATGCAGAGAAGCGGTTAGTAAATTAAAGAAATACATTCCAGACCCTAACGGCTCAAAGCAGGCTGCGGCGATGCTGGCACTAGCTGGTTTAATGCCGGCCGAACAGGCAAATGATAAAGTGATTGCGGTAGATGGGGTTAAAAAGTTTTCTACCTTTTTTGGATATTATATGCTGCAGGCAAAAGCAAAAGCAGGAGACTATCAAGGTGGCATAAATACAATTAGAAATTATTGGGGTCCGATGATTCAATTGGGTGCTACTACTTTTTGGGAAGATTTTAATATCGACTGGATACCCAATGCAGGCAGAATAGATGAGCTGGTAAAACCCGGGCAAAAAGATATTCATGGCGACTATGGCGATTATTGTTATAAAGGTTTTAGACATAGCCTGGCACATGGATGGGCATCCGGCCCAACACCGTGGTTATCAGAACATGTACTAGGTATAAAATCAATGGCGCCAGGTTGTAAGGTTGTAAAAATAGTACCTCATCTTGGTGATTTAAGTTTTGTAGAAGGTAGCTTTCCTACTCCCTATGGCGTTATAAAAGTGAAACATACTAAATTACCCAATGGCACAATAAAATCAATCATTCATGCACCCAAAGAAATAAAAATAATACGGAAATAATTTTTCAGTGATTGTTCAATTGAATAAGGGGCAGATGTCCACAAAGTATTTTAAAAATCTTAAACCCTATTAAAATGAAAAAAGAAATACAACGTTTTATATTCAGTTTGCTGTTAAGCTTATGTTGTTATGTTTCAATAGGGCAATACACTACACCCTCATTAATTTCATCTTCCAAGGCAGATACCTGGGTGGCAAAGGATGCATTGGGGCGTTCTGTTTCAACAAATGAAACCAGCACGGGGTTTCGCAAAGATAAATATGTAGGCATATTTTATTTTATTTGGCAAGGTGCACATGGCTATGATGGCCATGGCAGCGCCAGCATAGGCGAGGGCGTTGGTGCAAAACTTCCTGGTGATACAATTAGTCCTTATGACATCACTAAGTTACTGGCTGCTAATCCATCAAATCCGGCATACGGGCCTGTTCATGCCTGGCATTACTGGGGCGAACCTTATTTTGGGTATTATCTTCCCGATGATGAATGGATTATCCGTAAACATGCCCAAATGCTTTCCGATGCTGGTATAGATGTTTTAATACTCGATGTAACCAATGCCGCAATCTACTTGCCACAGGTAACTAAAATTGCCACTACTTACCGTTCAATGAGAAAAGAAGGGTTATCTACTCCGGCCATTTCTTTTATTGTCAACAGCAATCCTGCGCAAACGGTTGGTCGGTTATATGACAATATTTATAAAAAAGAATTGTTTAAAGATTTATGGTTTTACTGGAAAGGAAAACCTTTGTTGTTATGCCCGCCGGAAGGATTAAATGATACTACAAAAACCTTTTTTAATAGTCGCCATTCCTGGGCCTGGAGTAAAGACCAGTCATGGTTTGCAGATGGTAAAGATAAATGGACCTGGGTAGATCATACGCCTCAGGCTTATGGCTGGCATGAATCAAAAGATAAGCCAGAACAAATAAGTGTTTCATTGGCAGAACATCCCATGTCGGATATTGGCAGAAGTTTTCACGATGGTAAAGAACCCGGTGTAAAAAAATCTGGTGCAGGTTTGTATTTTGCTGAGCAGTGGAAAAGGGCGCTGGAAGTAGATCCTGAATTTGTTTTTATCACCGGTTGGAATGAATGGGTTGCAATGCGTTTTACAGATGGAGCTTCCGGTACTTTTTTAGGTAAGCAAATTAAAAAAGGTGAAACCTATTTTGTAGATCAATACAATGAAGAATTTAGCCGGGATGCAGAACCTGTAAAAGGGAGTTTTAATGATAATTATTATTATCAAATGGTAAGTAATATCAGGAAATTTAAAGGGACAAGATCAATGTCGGAATCAAAAGAAAAAAATAGCATAACCATAGATGGAAAGTTTAAAGATTGGAAAAATATAGCTACAGTTTTTAAAGATGATGAAGGAGATATTTTTCATCGGAATCATGCAGGCTGGGGCCGCATAGAATCGTACATAAATAATTCTGGCAGAAATGATTTGATAGCATCAAAAGTAAGTAGCGATAAAAAAAAGGTATCCTTCTATGTTAAAACAAAAAACAAACTTACTCCTTGGAATTCACCTGATTGGATGAATCTTTTTATCAGCGTAAAAAATAGTTCTTTACCAGATTGGGAAGGGTTTCAGTTTATGATTAACCATCAGCTCATTAATGCTAACACTACTGCATTAATGCGTTCTACAGGAGGCTGGCAATGGGAAAAAGTAGCCGATATTAATTATCGGTACATTAACAATGAACTTGAATTAAGTATACCTAAAACTTACCTCGGCATTACAGGTAATACCTTTATTATAGATTTTAAATGGGCAGATAATTCACCAGTCAATGGTAATCCTATGCAATGGCTTGATAAAGGTGATGCAGCACCCAATGCAAGGTTTGCGTATCGGTTTACTCAAAAATAATTATTTCTGACGCAATTTTTTTAAGCTGTTGATGCTTCAAAACTCCATCAGTATAAATAATTTTTTAGGGATTTAATAACGCATTCTTTTTCGCATGTTGCAATTTTTTTTGATGCCATATTATGCAGGAGTTGGATTTTAAATAAACCGTTTATATCCATAATAAAAGATAGTTGTAAACTAATTTTTTAAATATTTTAATGCCAAACTATCTTTTATTTTTGCCATGTACTTTTTTCCGATATTCGATTGGCGACATGCCAGTTTTTGACTTAAAAAAAGTTATAAAATAACTTATAGATTCAAAGTTTAAATCAAACGCAATTTCTTTTACCGGCATTATTGTACTTGTCAATAATTCTTTGGATTTTTGTATTTTTAATTCCATCTGATATTGTGCAGGAGAAAAACCAGTATATTCTTTGAATACTCTTCTAAACCAGGAATAGCTTAGGTTTAAAGCTTTAGCAATCGAGGGAGGATTTAAATTACCTTCTGAGTTTTCTCTCATCATCATTCTCGCTTTATCAATCTGGGATATAATTGCTTTATCTCTAAAAGCATTATTTTTTTCTGAATAAAAGATAGAACCCAGTAACAAGCTTGTGATGCCGGAAAGTACTTGCTGATAAGCAGTTTTTTGGAAATTAGCTGTCTCAATACCTTGTTTAAATAAAGCTACTATTTGCTCATTAAATCCTACATCAAATAAGGGGCTTTTCTTTGAAAAAAAATTATTGCTTATTAATTTTATAATATAATCGCCGTTAAAACCAACCCAATATTCATCCCATCCAATTTCGTTATTTGGTTTATACGTATGCCATTCATCAGGAAATAATAAAATGATTGTTCCTGATTGAATTTTTACAGGCTTGCAATTAGTTGACTCAAAAATACCTTCTCCTTTAGTTATATAAACTAATTGATACTCGTGTAGTATCCTTCCGTAAGTAGGGTTGAACCAATGCGAAGTTGGATGTTTTTTTTGCGGATAACTGGTATTAGGTGGCGTACTTTCAAAACCAATTGTTGTGGTATACAATCCCCATAATTCATCTAACTTATTGACTATTAAATAATTTATATTATTTTTTTTGTGTTTCATTATTTGTGTCAAAAAGTTAAACTATTACATCAAAATTTTAGATCATTAAAGTATTAATTGAACTAAAATTGTAATAATACTTTAATTAAATAAGTTGTTATACCAAACAATTCTTTTACATTAAAAATTAAGCACTGATTTAAATTTTATACGGTATGAAGTTAAGAGCAGAAGGTTAAAGGTTCAACTCTTAAAATGTTAATATTTTTTTTGGAGGGAAGGAAATTTTACAATTTGTTAAATTTTACGGCATACTAAAAAGTAAAATATTGAAAAATCTCCCTGCTATTAAATTAAAATTTTTGCCTGCAGGCGCATTATTTGACAAGCTTGTAATTGCGCATTATTTAAAACAAGTACTTATATTTTATCAGTATACCAACTATTAAAACTGGCATGCTATTTAACCTCATTATTCTTTACTCAATTGCAACTATGAAAAAGCTAGGAATGATTGATTTGATTAAAGTGGATGAATACTCTATTACTCCCAAATATTTGCAAATTGTAAATTCAGTTATCAGGCAAATAGCAAATGGGCACATACATCTTGGTGATAGTATGCCTTCGATAAATGAATTAAGTATAGAGCTTGACATTGCAAGAGATACTGTAGAAAGGGGATATAAACATTTAAAAAATATTGGTATTGTTGATGCTGTACCAAGAAAGGGCTATTACATCAGGAATATTGAAATTCAACAAACGTTAAAAATATTTTTATTATTTAATAAACTAAGTGCTCATAAAAAAACTATGTATGATGCTTTTGTAAACGCTTTAGGCGAGCATGCAGTAATTGATTTTTATATTTATAACAACGATTTATTATTGTTTAAAAAATTAATTACAAATAAAAAAGATGATTACACTCATTATGTTATTGTTCCTCATTTTATTGATAAAGAAGAAAATGCCAATGAAATTATTAATGCCATACCAAAAGAAAAATTGTTATTGCTTGATAAGATTGTACCTGGTATAACAGGTGAATTTGCTGCAGCCTATGAAAACTTTGAGAAAGATATTTACATAGCACTGGTAGAAGCTACAGACCTGCTATCAAAATACCATACTTTAAAAATTGTATTTCCATCATACTCCTATTATCCTGTAGAAATTTTGAGAGGCTTTAAGAAATATTGTCAGGATTATGCATTCTCCTACAAAATAGTAAACAATATAAAAGATGAAACTGTACAGGGAGGAGAAGTTTACATAAATGTGATGGAAGATGAATTAGTGGTAGTATTGGAAAAACTAGTAACATCTGGATTCATTATAGGAAAAGATATAGGCGTTATTTCTTACAATGAAACCCCGGTTAAAAAATTTATTTTAAATGGTATTACCACCATATCAACTAATTTTTACGAGATGGGAATAGCCGCTGCACAATTGATTTTATCCAACTCGAAAGACCATACAGAAATACCATTTAAGCTTACATTAAGGGCTTCTTTATAAATACTTTCAAATAAAATTTATTCGGGTATGATAGTTCAGGTAGAATATAGTCTGCTTTAATATTTCGAAAATATTGATGCCTTTTTTGCTAAAGGGGAAGATATGTAAAATATCAAGAGTGATCCGAGTGATTTATCTATGTTTATATTGACATAATTTAGTAATGAAATTGAGATTTTAAAAGTATGCTATCGTTGAATAAAGTGATCCAAACATTAAATCGCTCACCCAATTTTTTTTAATTTTGATAGGCTTACTAAACCAGCTTGTAAATTGTAAGCTTGTAATCATAAATAAAAAGCCTCCGAAATTTCGAAGGCTTTTTATTTTCAATCTGAACTGCTAAGCATTTACAAAATCAAAGGCAGCTTGCAAGTCATTCTTTATATCTTCAATATGTTCTATTCCCAATGAAATACGCAGTAATCCAGGCTCTACACCGGCAGAAATTTGTTCTGCTTCACTCAATTGAGCATGGGTAGTGGTAGCAGGATGGATGATCAGTGTTTTTGCATCACCTACATTGGCTAAATGACTGATGAGTTTTAGTTCATTTACAAAATTGTCGGCTGTTTTTTTATCTCCTTTTAATTTAAAAGACAATACGCCACCAAAACCTCTCTTTAAGTATTTTGTGGCCAGGGCATGCGTTTTACTGGATGCTAGTCCTGGGTAATTTACATACGCCACCTGCGGATGCGCCTGCAACCAGGTAGCAATTTCCAATGCATTTTGTACTGTACGATCTACCCGTAAGGATAATGTTTCCAGGCCTTGTAAAAATAAAAATGAATTAAAAGGACTCAAACTTGGTCCCCAGGTACGCAAGCCACTAACCCTTAAGCGAATAATATAGGCAATATTTCCAAATGGGCTATCTGCTCCAAAAGCTTCCCAAAATTTCATTCCATGATATCCCTCATCCGGCTCCGTAAACTGAGGAAATTTTCCGTTACCCCAATTAAAATTACCTCCATCAACTACAATACCACCAATACTGTTTCCATGTCCGCCAATCCATTTGGTAGCAGCTTCTACAACTATATTGGCACCAAAATCAAATGGCCTGAACAAGTACCCCGCAGCACCAAATGTATTGTCTACTACAAGCGGAATATCATGTTCTTTTGCAATAGCAGCGATGGCTTCAAAATCGGGAACACTAAAGCCTGGGTTACCAATTGTTTCTAAATAGATGGCTTTTGTTTTGTCATCAATTTTGGAGGCAATACTTGCAGGATTATCGCCATCAGCAAAACGAACTTCTACTCCAATGCGTTTAAACGAAACTTTGAACTGATTATAACTGCCACCATATAAAAAAGAGGAGGATACAAAATTGTCACCCGGTAATAATAAGTTATGCAATGCCAAAAATTGTGCACTCATACCCGATCCTGTGGCAACAGCACCTACACCACCTTCTAACGCCGCTACCCTTTTTTCAAATACATCTGTGGTGGGGTTCATAATTCGGGTATAGATATTTCCAAACTCTTTCAATCCAAACAGATTGGCAGCATGGTCTGAACTTTCAAAAACAAAAGACGATGTTTGATAAATAGGTACCTGGCTAGCATGAGTAGTAGCCTCGGGTTTATAGCCTGCATGTATCTGCAGGGTTTCAAAATGCAATGGTGTTGTGTTGGACATAGCTAATTTTTTAGGTGTTATTAAAAGTCTATAAATTTAGTGTACTTTATGTTATAAAATATATAAGACATAGTTTTTTTAATGTATTTTTTGCGGTAAGCAAGCACGGGGTTATGAAATTTTTAATATACAAAGCGATGATGACTGATTAAGCCTTACAATTTTTATACTTACTTCTTCCTTGCCTTGTTTAAAAAAATTAGAATTGATAAAAACATTCATCATACATTTAAAGCTTAAATCAGCTGATGGATGAATGAATTAATAAACAGAATGTTTACGGTAATTGAAAAGCTTATTCCGGGTTACATGAAAAACCCGGACGATAGTAGAATTGCCAACGGAAATGTAGCTGTTTGTATTATTGATGAGCAAGGTCAGGTATATGGCAAAATGTTTGGTACCTACCGACCAAGGCAAAGAGAAATTTTTAAAATAGCCTGGACAAAGGCTAGCCAGGTATGGCTCACAGGTATTAAAACGGGCGAATATGAGCGAATGGTTTTTACCAATGAGATTGCTGAAAATGCGCATGGTATTGAAGCACCCGACTTGATTGGGTGGGAGGGTGGCCAGCAACTAACGCTTACAGATGGCACCAAACTTGCCGTTGGGTTTAGTGGTTTTAGAGGGGTTGTGGATATTGAAATAATGATTAAAGCACTTCAATCAGTTCAACAATAATAACAGGGTACTTAAAATAAATACTTAAAAAATCACCATTTTACATTTATGCAATACTTAGCAGAAGCACAACGCTACCAAACAATGGAATACCGCCGCTGCGGAAATAGCGGACTAAAATTGCCGGCGGTATCGCTTGGCCTTTGGCACAATTTCGGCCATATTGATGTACTGGAAAATGCTCGTAATATTTTGCGGCTGGCTTTTGACAGTGGCATTACTCATTTTGATTTGGCAAATAATTATGGTCCGCCACCGGGATCAGCAGAAGAAAATTTTGGCACTATTTATAAAGATGATTTTAAGTGCTATCGGGACGAATTAATTATCTCTACCAAAGCTGGGTGGGGTATGTGGGATGGACCTTATGGAGATTGGGGATCAAAAAAATATTTAGTGGCCAGCCTTGACCAAAGTCTCAAACGCATGGGGTTGGATTATGTGGATATATTTTATCATCATCGGCCAGATCCTGATACCCCGCTGGAAGAAACAATGTCAGCACTTGATTTAATTGTGCGACAAGGGAAAGCGTTGTACGTAGGCATATCTAGCTACCAACCTGCAGAAGCTGCTAAAGCTTTTGAAATTTTAAAACAACTGGGAACACCTTGTTTAATTCACCAGCCAAAATATTCCATGTTCGATCGTTGGGTAGAAAATGGATTGATGGATTTGTTGAGTGAAAAAGGGGTAGGCTGTATTCCATTTTCTCCGCTTTCGCAAGGGCTGTTAACAAATAAATATTTAAATGGTATTCCTGAAGGGTCAAGGGCTTCCAGCCACCGCGGCAATGGTGCCATTGATGAAGAACAGGTATCTAAAGAAAAAATATATAGAGTGCGTCAGTTAAATCAGCTTGCTGAAGAGCGGGGACAAAAACTTGCACAAATGGCACTAGCCTGGATTTTAAAAGACCCACGGGTTACGTCAGTACTTATAGGTGTAAGTAAACCGGAGCAGGTAACAGATTCGTTGCAGTGCTTAAAGAATTATCATTTTACTCAAGAGGAATTAACACGAATTGAAAAAATATTGGCATAAAAAAATAGAACTATTTTACTGCAAAAACATATTAACAGATGGCTTCTTTTTTTGGTAGCCATCTGTTGTATGTAAATATTGTTGTCATCCTTGAAAAAAATTGTGAATACACAATGATGTCTAACAAAGCTGTTACCGCCAGAACAAAAAAACTATCCCAGCCACTTGGCTAAATGCTTCGAAATAATGATGCTCTCTATCATGAAGCCATCGTGGCCATAATCGCTATGTATAGCTACCAGTTCGGCATTGGGAATGTGGTGGGCTAAAAATTGCTGCTCTTTAAGTGGACAAAGAATATCGCTGCTGATACCAACGATTAAAGTAGGTTGTTGAATATTTTGTAAAATAGGTTCAAGGTTTCCGCCACGGCCACGGCCCAAATGGTGACTGTCCATACTTTTAGTAAGCAGCCAGTAACTATAAGCATTAAAGCGCTGCACAAGTTTATCGCCTTGGTATTGTATATAGGAGGAAGCCTTGTAGTTGTCTAACTTTTCGGAGTCGTTATCGGTTTGTTGCTGCACCATTATATTGTAGTTTCGGTACGTAAGCATGCCAATGGCACGGGCAGCTTTTAAGCCTTTGGCGCCAGCTTGTGGCGTAGGGTTTTGCCAAGTAGCATCAGCTTCAATGGCCATCCTTTGTGCAGTGTGTGTAGCAATGCCCCAGGCACTTTCGGTGGGCGAAGTAGCTAGTAAAAACAACCGGTTAATACGGTTACTTTCCATCACACTCCACTCCAACGCCTGGTAACCACCCATGCTGCCACCCATTAATAAAAATATTTTTTTGATGCCAAGGTGCTGCCGTAATAAAATATGCGCCTTCACCATATCTCTAATGGTAACAATTGGAAAACTGTGGTAATAAGGTTGCCCCGTAGTACTATTATTGGTTAGCGGGCCACTGCTGCCATAAGAGCTTCCCAAAATATTAGCGCAAACAATAAAATATTTTTCGGAGTTAATAACATCTTCAGGGCCAACCACACCTTTCCACCAGTCTGCCGCTTCCGAATTGGCAGTCAAAGCATGGCATACCCATACTACATTGCTCTTTTCTGCGTTTAATAAACCGTACGTGGTGTAAGCAATTGTAAGTTCAGGCAAAGTGCCCCCGCTTTCGAGTGCTACCGGATGTGGATAATGAAAAAAGTCCATTAAATTAAATAAGTATTCGTCAGTTGAAATGCAAAGTAAAGGGTTGCAGGAATTATATTTGTAAAAATATTTTGAAATGATAGAAATAAATGTAAAACGTGTAGAAGGAGATTGTGGCTTTGAAGCTAGCGATGCCAATGGGCACACTATTAAAATGGATACCAGTCCGGAAACGGGTGGCGTTAATTTTGGCGTTCGCCCCATGCAGGTATTGTTAATGGGACTTGGCGGTTGCAGTGGTATTGATATTTTGATGATTTTAAAAAAGCAACGCCAGATTGTTGAACATTTTTCGATGAAAATTGAAGGAGAAAGACAATCAGGTAAAGAACCTTCTTTGTGGGAAAATGTAAAAATAGTATTTGAACTTAAAGGTACCATCGACGAAGAAAAGGCCTACCGTGCCTGCGAATTATCGATGAACAAATATTGCTCTGTAGCCGAAACCCTGCGTTTGGGCGGTACCAATTTTACCTGGGCGGTAACGGTAAATCAATAAAGGTATTTATTGCTCAACAACTTAGCGCCCTATAAAATTTAAAGCGAAGTTTGTTTCTAATTAAAAGTTACTACTAGCTAGCTCTTTCTGCTAAAAGTGCACAACAGCTATTAGGTGAAATATAAAGCTTGCAACAAATAAAACTTTTTGTCCTAACTAATCCACCGCAATGTGGCAAATTGTTGTATCGCCCTCGTGTACGGCAAATTTTCAATTTGGCTTTATAGTGATACTCATAAAAAGGGCATCTTAAAAAAGTAATTTATTTACAAAACTACCTTGCCGTCATTTCAAAGCTGCTCCGATAAATACAGTCAAGTCTTATCTTTGGAAAAAATTACAGCCAACGGCAAATTAAGAAAAAAATATACGGTATAGCAATGCTTAACTGTAAGTCAATCGCCAACAACAATAAATTGATTTTAGCATGAACCCAATTACTAAGGCCATCCGCATACAAACTGAACGTACCAAAGAAATGGAACATTCATCCCCACTATTTTTAACAAGCAGTTTTTGTTACGACAATGCGGAGGAAATGAGGGCAGCTTTTGCAGATGAAACCGAAGCCAATATTTATACCCGTTTTAGCAACCCCAATGTTACAGAGTTTATAGATAAAATGGTAGCATTGGAAGGTGCCGAAGCAGGCTTTGCAACAGCATCTGGCATGAGTGCAGTATTTGCTTCGTTCATGACTTTTTTAAAAAGCGGGGATCATTTAATATCCTGTAATGCAGTTTTTGGAAGTACGGTTACAGTGCTCAATAAATACCTGCCCAATTATGGCATACAAGTAACTTATGTACCGGCAGACAAGCCAGAAGTTTGGGAGGCCGCCATCAAGCCTAACACTAAAATGATTTACCTGGAAACACCCACAAATCCCGGCTTGGATATTATTGATCTTGCATTTGTAGGTGCACTTGCAAAAAAGCACAAATTACTTTTTAATGTAGATAACTGTTTTGCAACACCTGTTTGTCAAAACCCCATACAATTTGGTGCTGACTTAGTAGTTCATTCTGCCACCAAATGGCTCGATGGACAAGGCCGTGTATTGGGTGGTGTTGTGGTTGGTAAAAAAGAATTGATACACGAACTCTATTTATTTTGCCGAAGTACAGGGCCGGCTTTATCGCCGTTTAATGCATGGATATTAAGTAAAAGCCTTGAAACATTGGATGTACGCATGGAGCGGCACGCTGGCAATGCGTTGCAAATTGCTAAAGCGCTGGAAGGTCATGAAAAAATCAGTTGGCTAAAATATCCTTTTTTACCAAGTCATCCGCAATATGCGATTGCCATTCAACAAATGAAAAATGGTGGTGGCTTAATTTCTTTTGATTTAAAAGGTGGTTTGGAAAGTGGCCGTAACTTTTTAAATCAATTAAAAATGCTAAGTCTTACTGCTAACCTCGGCGATACACGAAGTATAGCATCACACCCGGCAAGTACAACACATGCCAAACTAAGCGAAGCAGATAGGCAGGCTGTAAGCATAACTCCTGGGCTTATTCGTATTTCGGTTGGCCTGGAACATATTGAGGATATTTTAGCAGATATATTGCAGGCGCTGGAGGCTTGTTAGGTTTAGGATTGTTGTCTTTTTCTTTTGTGGTGTGCATTTAATAGTTTTAAATAGTGCTTACTTGATGTCAAAAAAGTTGCAGCATCTTGTTCTTTTGTATCCTCCTGTTTTTTGTCGCTAAGGGTTGCTTTTATTAGTTTTTCTTTTTCAAAATAATAACCTCCTTTAAAAACGTTCTCCAATTTTGAGTAATCGAAACTTTGAGTGTGCTCATTAAATCTATAATAGTTTCCAGTAGAATAAATAAAAATGAGTTTGCCATTATTCAGGTAATATTCATTTTCAATAACCTTGTTTGAAAGTCTAATCCATTCAATAATTTTTTTCAAACTGGCATCTTTGTAGTGTGCTGTTAAACTTCCTCTATTATCATTATTTTGGCCTAAAAAATCTTCACTTTTATTAATAGTTACAATCTTATAATTTTTGTAAGCATTAATTTCTTTGCATACTTTTTTAATTTTAAAAAGTGCATAGTTTTTGTTTTTCTTGTCTTGTGCATTAATCGTATTTAAACTAGTGAAAGCAAAAACTATTAATGTTATAAAAGGGTATATTCTGATTATAATTTTATCCTGTAACTATGGTTGAAACTAGGCAACTCATTACCCAATAAATTCTTGAATATGCAGCACTTCGCATCAAGATAACGCGGCCAACAAGTTTACAAAAGTCAACCATCAAAAAATCAATCATCCGACATCAAAATAAATCTGAACCTTCCGGTCCAGGCGTACCAGATGCATAGTTAGGAAAATGAACAGGCGTGTCAGCTTCCCATGCTTTAAGTACTGGCATAATTACATCCCAGGCGGCTTCCACTTGGTCGGCACGCATAAACAACGTAGTGTCTCCCTGCATTACATCTAAAAGCAACGTTTCATACGCTTCTGGTGTGCCCGTTTTGTAACTTTCATCGTAATCAAATAACATATCTACCGGATTTAATAACATTTGCAGTCCGGGCCGCTTTGCCTGAAAACTTAACGTGATTGTCATCCTTGGCTGTATGTTCAACGTAATAGAATTGGGTTGCCAGTTACCTGTTGCTTCAGCAGGAAAAGATTGGTGCGGTACAGGTTTAAAACGAATGGTAATGTAACTGCGGGATTCGTTCATTCTTTTACCACTGCGTACATAAAACGGAACACCCTGCCAGCGCCAGTTATCAATAAATAATTTCATGGCTGCAAAGGTTTCTGTTTTGGAGTTGGAGTCTACCCCTGGTTCATCTCTATAAGATTTAACTTTTTTTCCTTCAATCCAGCCCTTATCGTACTGGCCCCTTATGGCATATTTAAATACCTCCTGTTGCTCAATTTCCCTGATGGCGTGCAACACATCTGTTTTGCGGTTTCTTATTTCATCTGCATCAAAACTTACCGGCGGTTCCATGGCAATTAAACACAACAATTGCAGCAGGTGGTTTTGTATCATATCCCTTAATGCACCAGCATGATCAAAATATCCGCCACGATTTTCAACACCCAATTGTTCTGCAACAGTTATTTGAATGTGGTCGATGTAATTGCGGTTCCAGATAGGTTCAAATAACGCATTGGCAAAACGAAATGCCAAAATATTTTGTACCGTTTCTTTACCTAAAAAATGATCAATGCGGTATATCTGCGATTCATCAAAAGTGTGGCAGAGAATTTTATTTAAATGGCGTGCACTTTCAAGATCTTGCCCAAACGGTTTCTCTGCTACAATGCGGCTGAGTGTTTTGTCTTTTGCTAAACCTACTGAGCCAATATTGGTAACGATGGTTTCAATAAAAGAGGGCGAAACGGCCATATAAAAAATACGGTTGCTTACACCACCCCATTTTTTTTCTGTTTGGTTAATTAATTTTGTAATGTAGATATAGGTAGATGCTGCTTTAAAATCAGCCTTTTTATAAACAAGACATTGCTCAAAAGCTACCCAATCTTTTTTCTTTGCTTTTCCGCTGCGGCTAAATTTATCAATTCCTGCATGCACATGTTCCTGAAATTGAATATTGGTTATATTTTTTATATCCATGCCTACCACCATGAAATTTTCAGGTAGCCATTTATCTAAATACAAATTGTAAATGGCAGGCAATAATTTACGCCAGGCTAAATCGCCACCGGCACCAAAAATTACGATGATGGTTTGTGTAGGTTTTGCTGTTGTATCCATATTTCTATTTTAAAATATCAATGTATAAAGGTAAGGGAGAAAGCAGAAGGCAAAAAGCAGAAGGCAGAAGGCAAAAGAGTTAGAATAAAAAACTTTTGAAAAGCGAACTGCGGCAAGTCCAGGACCTTAAGTCTTAAGCTTTCCGCCTATAAAGCCAACAAGCTACAACCCCTCATATCCGAGTTATCCAACCGGCCCAATATTTCAAAACTTTCATCGGGATATAATTTGCCAACATCATCTGTTGCAATAAAACTGCAGCTGTATAAATTGGCAAAGTCTATCACATTTACTGCACCACTTACGATGTTGCTATAACTAGATAATTGTACCGATAACGGATCATCGTCTTCTCTTATCAAAACTTTCATCCAGGGCGGACAATTAAAAATACCATCACCTTTTGAATAGCCCTGGCTAAGTAATTCTGTCATGCCATATTCTGAATGAATTTTATTTACTTTAAAATTGTTGCATAAAATTTCATGCACTTCCTGTCTCGTTAATTCTTCTCTGCGGCCCTTCATACCACCGGTTTCCATAATAGTAGTGTATTGTAAAGGCATCGGAAATTGTTCTGCAAAATCAAGCAGGGCAAACGTTACACCGATCAATAAAGTTTTTTGTTGTTGCTTTTCCAACTGCACTATGGTATCGTGTAATTTTTGCAGGTTATTCAAATAAAAACCACTTTTTGCATGACCGCTTTGTTCAATCAGTTTATCGGCCATCATTACCAGCGAAGAATTATTTCTTTCCAAATAAGAAGGTAGTATAGCAATGATGCACCAATCTGCAGGATTACCATAAAAAAGCCTAAAAGCAGCAGAAAAACTTTGCTCATACAAAGCAATCTCTTTTACCAGGTGTTTACTGTTGATGGTTTGGGTGGTGCCACTACTTTCAAAAATAGCTGCGGCTTCAAATTGTGTTGTGGTAACAATATGCGTCTTAAAAAAAGCAATTGGCAAAAATGGAATCTTGTTAACTGCATTTATTTTTAAGGGATCAATGTACAACACGTTGCAAAATCGATTGTAAACGGCGTTTTGGCTATATTGAAAATTAAAAACAGCCAGGGCTGTTTCTGTAAAATTTTGTGGAGTAACAGACAGTAAATTATGTAATGGAGTTATATTTTTAACGGAACTATTCAATTTCTATCATTAAATTTGACATATAATATACAAAGATGCGCAACACTATTTTAATTACCCTGGTTAGTTTGATTATTTTTAGTTGTAAAAAGGATACTTATTCCACTACACCGCAATTAACATACAAATCCGTTAATACTACCCACTTATTTCCCAATCAGGTAATAAAATTTAATTTGACGGTTACAGATGCGGAAGGAGATATTATTGATACTATGTATGTGCAAAAAGTAAGTCTAAACTGCCCTGCCAGTAATTTTTCCGAAAGAGTTGCTCTCCCTAAATTTCCTACCAATAAAAATATTAAAACTGATATTCTGGTATCTTATTCCAACGGCATAAATAACCCGGGCTACACAACAATTGCCTCCCGTTGCACTTATGATGATAGCTGCTATTTTCGTTTTATGATAAAAGACAAAGCGAATCATAAAAGCGATACTGTTAGGTCTGAAACTATTGTTGTTGTAGCCAACTAAACCTGCATTTACACGTACTTTTCTGTTGTTAATTTCGTAATTATATTTTGCAATAAAGGATTGTAATGTTGTACAATTTATTATTTTAAAAATTGTTTATTTACTCTATCTCAAAATTGTTGAATGTTCTCCATTTATCTCAAAGCAGATGTAGATCTAGTTTGTAGGCACTATGCCAAGTATTTAGTTAATTTGTAAAAATTATTTTAATGGCAAAAGCAATCGTAAAAGCAAAATCAAAAGCAGCAAAAAGTATTTTAACGGAGCAATCCTATACATTTCTGAAAAACTATATCAACAATCCATCTCCCACAGGGTTTGAGAGCAGCGGTCAAAAGATGTGGCTAGAGTACGTGAAGCCTTATACCGATACCTTTTTTACAGATCCTTATGGCACAGCGGTAGGCGTTATTAACCCGACAGCTCCATTTAAAGTAGTGATTGAAGCACACGCAGATGAAATAAGCTGGTTTGTAAATTATATTTCTCCCGAAGGATTTATTTACCTCAAACGCAACGGAGGTGTAGATCACCAGATTGCACCTTCTATGAGGGTATTGGTTCATGGAAAAAAAGGCATTGTAAAAGCAGTATTTGGATGGCCGGCCATTCACACCAGAATGGCGAGTGCTGATAGCAAAGAACCGCAACCTAAAGTAGATAATTTATTTTTAGATTGTGGTGCCCGTACCAAAAAAGAAGTGGAAGACCTTGGTATTCATATTGGCGCTGTAGCCACCTACGAAGCAGGATACGAAGAGCTAGCCTACGATTCTATAATTGGCCGTGCATTTGATAACCGTGTGGGTGGTTTTATGATTGCTGAAGTTGCCAGGTTATTGCAACAAAATAAAAAGAAATTACCTTTTGGCCTCTACATTGTAAATGCGGTGCAGGAAGAGATTGGCCTACGCGGCGCAGAAATGATTGCCCGCAGAATCAAGCCAAACATAGCCATCATTACCGATGTAACGCATGACACTTCCACACCCATGATAAGCAAAATTATACAGGGCGATACGGTTTGTGGCAAAGGCCCTAGCTTAACTTTTGGTCCTGCGGTACACAACAAATTACTGGATGTGGTGCAGGCTGTAGCTGCTAAAAATAAAATACCTGTTCAATTACACACCGTAAGCAGAAGCACTGGCACCGATACCGATGCATTTGCCTATGCCAACGAAGGTTGCCCAAGTGTGTTGATCTCTATGCCACTTCGCTACATGCACACCACCGTTGAAATGATACACAAAAGTGATGTCGAAAATACCATTAAACTGATTTATGAAACGGTGCTGACATTAACGCCTAAAACTAATTTGAGTTATTTTTAAAGAGCGTTTGTTAGTTTATTTTTAACGCCAAAAAATATAGTCCGGGCAAAGAAGCTTTGTGGTAAGTTGTTGAATTTTCTCGTACTGAAATAGGTTGTCTACAAATCAACCAAAATGAACATCAGAAAACAAGCTATTAGGGAGTTTTTAACCCAAGGTATTGGGTACAGAAAATTAGTAACTAAGTGCGGCATAAGCAATATAACTATTTGTAAGTGAGTGCAAATACTCCAGGGCATCCGCAACATTTTCTTATCATTAAGGTCGACGATTATGTCCAAAGGATCACTGTGAGAGCATTGTTTGGAATAAATATGCCATAAGCTTTAAATTAACAAAATGATAATATATAGTAAAGCTATCAACTATAATAATCTGGTGATATTTATTTGGGAGGCGTAAATTTTTTTGTGTTTCAAAACCTACCTACAATTTTAAAATTTACCAATCTTGGCGTTAACTTGTTGGGGATACTGTACACGGTATTGGAGAAATCTTTTATCAACTGATAACTGATGGTATTAGCCCGGTCAATTAAATTAAATACTTCAAAACTGGCCCAGATATTTTCGAAGTCTTTAAACGGGCTATGGCTCCTGCGTTTATTTTTTTCGCTTAACAGTAGGGCGCTAAAACCAATATCAACCCTTAAATATGGATCAATGATCAGGGCATTGCGGTAGCGGGTACTATTGGGAATATTGTAAGGCATGTTACTGCCATAAATCATATTTAAATGAACTTTAAAATTTTTATTTGTAGATAAATAATCCTGTAAAAATAATCCTACTGTAATGAGCCTGTCAGTGGGACGCCTTACCCAGCCTACATCCTGGCGCATACTGTCAACAGGTATTTGGTCAGGTGTTTTTGAGGTGATGGTTTCTCCTGCAGCATTTAAATAATTGTAATAATGATCATCGTTAATATTTTCTTTGGTCCGCATCAACCCAATACTTAACCAGCTTTCTGCATCTTTTACCAACTCTCCATACAACCTTGTTTCTATTCCATAGGCATAAGCTTTGGCATTGTTTTTTCCTGCGTAGCGGATACGGACATTGTCAATATCATACGAAATTACATCCCATAGATTTTTATAGTATGCTTCTGTGGTAATGCGAAATGGCCGATCGCCTGAGATGAAATTGTAATCCATGCCGGCCACTACCTGGTAACTTTTTTGTGATTTTACGGCGGTATTCAGGGTGCCGTCATACCTTCTTAATTCACGGTAAAAAGGTAATTGGTCGTAAATGCCGGCAGCAAGTTTAAACACCATATCTTTTTTCCAGTTGGGTTTAATGCTAACCTGTGCCCGTGGACTTATCAAAAATTCTTTGTTAAGTGAATTGTAATTGTAGCGCAAACCACCTTGCACCGAAATGGATCTTTTGCTGTTTGCAAAATTGATATTGTCCTGTATGTATCCGCTGTATTTTTGTATGGAAAGGTTTGCCGAACTATTTAAAAACGAACTAAGATTATTGGTGTTTACAGGTAGGGAATAACCGGCACTGTCCTGGTATTCCCATTCGTACAATCGGTCGTTTATTTTAGTTTGTTCAATACTATTACCAAACTGTACAAAATGTTTGCCTTTATCAATACTGCCTTTTAGTGCTGCATTCCATACAACTATATCTAATTTATTTCGGCCATAATTTTGGTAAAATCCTGCACCCAATGGATTTACAATTTGTCCGTAGGTACTGCTGGTATTGTCAAAGTCTCTATCACCAAACAAATAGGTGCTGCCGATATCAAAATTTTCATTTTCTTTATTTTCAAAACGACTCAGCATCCATTTTAGCTGTGTTTTTTTATTGGGCTGGTTAAGTGCGCTGATGCCTATCAGGCTTGTATTGTAACCATCTTTTTCTTGACCTTCAAAAAATATATCTAGACCAAGATTAGCAGTAAAAAGCGGAGAAAAGACGGAGGTTGTTTTTTGTGCTGATCGTGGTATCAATGTAAATTTGGTAGCAGAGAAATTACCCAACATTTCCAGTTGCCATTTTTCATTAATCTTATAAGTTACATATCCTTGCACATCAGTAGAGGAGGGAATATAAGAACCTTGCGTTTGCTGGCTGCCTAATAAATTCCGGTTACTTTTATTGCGTACACCAATCAAATAAGTTACCCTTTCTTTTTTTGCAGATCCTTCAAGATGCATGCCCTGTTCTAATAAACTTATGTAGGCTGAACCGCCAAATTTTTTGGGTTTTTTATATTGAATATCCAGTACGCTACTCATTTTATCTCCATACTTTGCCTGAAAACCTCCGTTGTAAAAATTTACATTTCTAGCAAGTTCCGGATTTATAAAACTGAGGCCTTCCTGTTGGCCGCTTCGCACCAGGTAGGGACGAAAAATTTCAAAATCATTGATGTAGATCAGGTTCTCATCATAGTTGCCGCCACGCACATTGTATTGAGAGGTTAATTCATTGTTACTGCCTACAAGTATTTTTATCAACCCTTCAATACCACCTGTAGTACTAGGCAAAACGAGGGCATTTTTGGGATTTATTTTAGTAAGTCCTAGTTCTTTTCTTTCCCTTTCATTGGTTATTACAACTGTTTGCAGCGTTTTATTATCTTTTTGTAAACGAACGGTAATTTTCTCTTCTTCCTGATCACTTAAATAAAAATTTTTCTGCATATCTGCAAAACCTGAATGAGAAAAAATAAGTGCTGTCGATTTTGCTGCGGTTACTTGTAAACGAAAAAATCCACTATCATTGGCAACAATGCCCGTTGTTTTACCGAGTATAATAATAGAAACTTTTGCCAGTGGGTTTTCGTTTTCATCAATTACATGACCGCTTACATAAGCAATTTTTTTTTGGGCTGAGGCAGTTAAAAAAAACAAGGATAACACAACGGTTATAAATACTCTCATTGCATGAAGATAAATATTTTATGTTTTACTAAAGCTGCTTCAAAAAAATTGATTGATTCTCTTTATTTTTGATAAAAAAAGATTGAAAAAATTCATACTATTTGCAATGGTATTTACAACCATTTTTTTTGGGTGTAACAATAAGAATAATAAGGAAGTTGCCCATACAGTGGTGAAAGATACCACCTCTAATTCGTTGGTATTTTTATCGGCTACCAACACGATGTCGCAATTATTATGTCAAAATTGGGAAGATAAGCAAGATATTGACGATGGCATATTAAGTAACAGTAGCAATAATCTTGAAATTCCTTTTCATGGCTATTCTTTTTTTGAAGATGGATCAGTAGTTCAAAATCCCCGTGATAATTTTAAAGTTGGCAATTGGACATTGGATGAACAATCAAAACATATTTTGATTGTTTTTGATGATGGCACAAAACTGGATTGTCAGCTAAATGCAATTGGTGTTAAAAGCCTGCTTTTAAAAACGGGTAAAAGCAAAACTGTTAAATATGTTGGGGATGGTAAAAGGCAATCTAACTTATCTGATGAACCCTTCTACCCGACTAATAATAAATGGAGAATAAAGCCAACACATGCAGCAGCTGATAGTGCGATAAAAAACAGGGTAATTGAATGTGTGAATTTTTACCATAAATTTTTTAAAAATAATGCAGACCATGAGTTGCCCTCCATTTCTTTTTATGGTTTGCCTACTTGTTTTAAATGGTACAGTGGTGGAATATCCATCATAAAAAAAGAAAATATCGGGCAAAAATGGATTGATTGTTTTTATAATAAAGACCAGGCTTTACAAGCAGAGCAAATACTGGAAAATGCAATCTCCAAAAAATATAAATGGAACAGACAAGAAACCAAGTGGGTAAGACAATCGGCGGATGTGTTGTTACAAATTTCAGATTCTATTAAATAGCTTTTAATGTTGCAATAGCTTGTATTGGATCTTTGGCTTTAAATACGGAGCTACCAGCAACTAAAATGTCAGCACCCGCTTCAATAATCATTTGGGCATTATCCAGCGTTACGCCGCCGTCAATTTCTATTTTTACATTTAATAATTGTTCATCAATCATTTCCCTCATTCTTTTAATTTTATTAATCGTGTGCGGAATAAAAGATTGTCCGCCAAAACCAGGGTTTACGCTCATCAATAAAACTACATCAACATCTTGTAAAATATCTTTTAATAATTCAACCGGCGTATGTGGGTTAAGTGCCACGCCAGCCTGCATACCCAAACTTTTTATTTGCTGAATATTTCTATGCAAATGTGGGCAGGCTTCGTAATGTACCGTTAACAAATCAGCCCCAGCTTCTTTAAAAGCCTCGGCATATCTTTCGGGTTCTTCAATCATTAAATGTACATCGCAAATTTTGGTTGTTGTTTTTCTAAAAAAGTTTACTACCATCGGTCCATAGCTAATGTTAGGCACAAATCGGCCATCCATTACATCCAGGTGAAACCAATCTGCATCGCTTTCATTTAACATATCGCAGGCTTTTTGTAAGTGTAAAAAATCTGCAGCAAGAAGGGAGGGTGCGATTAAAGCCATGGGTTTATTTTTTATTTATTTTTTTTGTTTGTGAAGCAAAGTTAGTTGCATCGGGATAAAAATTTCATCATTAAAAATTGATTATAAAAAATATGCTAATATTTTTTATAATCAACTACCATTTCCCAGTTTTCCCAATGCGTCTTTTGCTTCTGCATATTCCGGGTCAATCTGTATAGCATTTTGATAATTCATTATAGCTTGTTTTTTATCACCTAATTTTTCATAGCACCGGCCCATCCAGTAATAGGCTTCATCAAAAGTACTTTGTAAAGCCAGGGCTTTTTCAAGCGATTGTATAGCTTCATTATATTTAGTAAGTTGATACAAACAAATTGCTTTTTCTTTATACGCATCAATGTAAGTATAATCCAATTTAAGGCAGCTATCAAAAACAGCAATGGCATGTTGATATTCTCCGATATAGGAGTAATAAAACCCTTTAATAAATTGAGCCTGCTTACTAGCTTTGGCAAAAGGATCTTTCAAAAGTTCCTCTGCTAATTTTAAAGCTTTTGGGTTTTTTGTTTGTGCATATGTTAAGCCTAATGATATTTTATATGCTGGCTGTGGATCTATAGAAATTACTTTTTCAAAAGCTTTGATGGCATTAATAGTATCTGCATTTTGAAAATACAAAGTGGCTTTAATATCCCATAACCTTGCATTGGCGGTGTCTTTTTTGATGGCTAAATTTGTTTCTGCAATAGCTTGCCCAAAGTTTCCATTATCTCTAAAATACTGAATCAGGTTTTCTGTTAATAAAAGTGAATCGGGATTTTTTGCAATTGCATTTCTTAATTCCTTCTCCATAGCCGGAGTAGCAATTTCTGTTGTATTTGTTGAAGCATTGTTACAGGCAGAGAGCAATATTCCAATAATTATAAAAAGTAAAAAGTTCTTTTTTGTCATGTTTAAATGGATAATTTGTAAAAGTAAGTGCTTAGTAATAAGCGTGGCTACAATTTTTTGAGCATGCAGCTATTGAAGCCGCTTACTGAAGGTTGATGGTTGAAAGTTGATGGTTGAACGAACCATGAACCATCAACTTTGAACAATCAACCTTTCTTATAACTCAATTACTTCGCAAGCTTTCATTTCTTTACCATCAATGTTAAAGCGTATTAATGTTCTTACTTTATGCCAACCTTGTTTACCGGCGGCACCGGGGTTCATGTGCAAACAATTTAGTTTATCATCATACATTACTTTTAAAATATGAGAATGTCCACTGATAAATAATTGGGGCTGCTCAATCAATATTTCTTTTTTTGTTTCGGGGTTGTACTTGGGAGGATAGCCACCAATATGCCGAATCATCACCTTTACTTCTTCGCACATAAAAACCAATTGTTCAGGATAAATGCTCCTGATATCTTTGCCATCAATATTTCCATATACGCCTTTTAACGGCTTCAAATTTTTTAACTTATTTGCTATTTCTTGGGTGCCAAAGTCGCCACCATGCCATATTTCATCACAATTTTTAAAATGTGCTGCAACAGTTTCGTCAAGGTAATTATGTGTGTCCGATATCAATCCTATTCTTGTCAAGTCAAAATTTTTTAATACTGCAAATTTGATATTAAGATGGTACAATTCAAAATTCAATAATGTAATGTTGCAATAAGCTTTCTGCTGTTTTTGTAAAGGGATAATTTAAAGGTAGTACTAGTTATAAATCTAATAACGAGGCCGAGTCAGGTACAATTGACATTTAACACAGCTGAAGCCGGTCAAATGGATGTACCAGTCTTTAATAATTCGGAACAATTAGTTTTAT
Organism: Ferruginibacter sp.; assembly: GCA_025352695.1. Lineage (GTDB taxonomy): Bacteria > Bacteroidota > Bacteroidia > Chitinophagales > Chitinophagaceae > Ferruginibacter. Next base: position 48,362 of record JANXSK010000028.1, read on the forward strand.
GGACAAAGAAGGTGGCCTTTCATTGACTAACAGTGAACACCTGCATATTTGCGATTTTAATAAAGGAACCTACAATATTATTTTTAGACTTGCAGGTAAAAAAGAAGTGAAGAAATTAGGGATTCTTTAAAAGGAATAAAAAATTTGAAGAATATTTAATTTTAATTTTCCAAAAAGTACTAAATTGTTTTAAATAAAAAACGATTTGCTATGATAAAATTTCAAGACATTAAAGTAGGCGATTATTTATTAGCCGATAACGATGGAGATATCCTGCATGGAGAAGTTACAAATTTAAATGGAGATGAAAAACAGGTTTGTGTTGATACTGGCGTGCAGGAATTTTGGTTCGAAATCAGTCAGTTGAGTGCAATTCCTTTAGATGACAAACAATTAGAAAATCTTAAATTTACCAAACAGCAAAATGATGATGGTACTGTAAAGTACCTGAAGGGGGCTTTTAGAATTTTATTGCCTGCTGAAGGAAATTTTTCATCTTTTGAAATTTGGTATCGGGATGAAAGGCGGCATATTTTAAATCCTTTAAGTGTTCACCAATTGCAGAATCATTTTTACGATATGACAAAAGTTCATTTAAATAATGAGTCATTTGCTTAAAAGACTTAATAATAAAAACCCGGATTGAAACTTGGGTTTTTATTATTTTAAAAGTCCGGCTATTATTTTATGTCCGCCGATTTTAAATTTGTTTCTTCATCCGTATTACTATTTATTCCATTGTAATTAATAGTAATCTTGGTTTTAGATTGTATCAAACCATATTTTTCTGCATAATAAGATTGAATATCTGAAGTAACAGCGCCTGCTGGTAACGGTACACCAAGTACAGATACCGAAAGTGCTGAACTAATGTGAATAACATTATTATATACATTTCCATTTACGGTTTTACTGATTCCTTTTTCAGTAATTGCATTTATAATATTTATCGTTAGCGGTATTCCGGAAGCAGTAATTACAAAGGATTGCGACCAGCTAATATTTAAGACAGCATTATCTTTTAAATAAATATTTTCAATGGGGTTGCTTATTAGCGTAGCCGGAAGATTTTGAAAAGTATAATAATCGTTACCTGAAATATAATAGTACTCATTAGCCCCACCATTGTTTTTAGTAAATATATGATATGCTTTTCCATTAATGGTGCTATCCCTGTTGGTTGAACTGAGGGTATAATTTTGAGAAAGTGTGGTTAAATTATTGGTGAGTTCGTAATTCCAAGTGCTATTTGCGGTTAAACTCATGTATAAGCTTGGCTCAGTTACAGGCGCAGTGGTTTCTTTTTTGCAGGAAATTAGTACAGTTAAAATAGCTAAAAATGTAAAAATGTTTTTTTTCATAGGTTGAATATTAGTTTTAAAAAGGTAAATATCTGATTTTTTTAATAATAATTAAATTAATCCTCTTATCTTTGCGCTCCCAAAATATATGGCGAAGCAAGCACTCATTAAACAAGACGGAACAATTTTAGAAGCGCTCAGCAACGCTATGTTCAAAGTTAAACTAGAAAACGGACATGAGATTTTAGCAACTATCTCAGGTAAAATGCGAATGCACTATATCAGAATATTACCTGGTGATAAAGTAGGCGTAGAGATGAGCCCATATGATTTAACTAGGGGAAGAATAATTTTCAGGTATAAATAACAGGTATTCATAAATAAAAATTAATAAGATGAAGGTTAAAGCTTCCATTAAAAAGAGAAGTGTTGATTGCAAAATTGTACGCAGAAAAGGAGTACTATTTGTAATCAATAAAAAAAATCCACGTTTTAAACAAAGACAAGGATAATAAATTGATAGAAAATGGTGAAAACCATGTAAACCAATCAACAAATTAACAAATTAATAGAATTATGGCTCGTATTGCCGGTATAGATTTACCCAAAAACAAAAGAGGCGAAATAGGACTTACCTACATATTTGGTATAGGTCGTTCAACTGCTCAGTATATTTTAGACAAAGCTTCAATAAGCTATGATAAAAAGGTAAATGAGTGGAATGATGAAGAACAAACTGCTATTCGTAATGTAATTAACGCAGAGTTTAAAACTGAAGGTGCTTTACGTAGTGAAGTACAAATGAATATTAAACGTTTGCTTGATATTGCATGTTACCGTGGTTTACGTCATCGTAAAGGATTGCCTTTACGTGGTCAGCGTACTCGTACAAATAGCCGTACTCGCAAAGGCAAACGTAAAACAGTTGCCGGCAAAAAGAAAGTTGCTAAAAAATAATTAATTAATACCAGGTAGCAATACCTGGTATCAGTTTTTATAGACTTTTTACAATTTGAACAAACGCCGGATAGCTTAAAGTCAGCAGGAGGGTTAGTTCAGTTCTGGGTCAACCAGAAAATATTTTTCAAAGATTACCTATTTTAAAGTTATTATGGCAAAAGCACAAAAGGCTCAAAGCGCAAAAGCAGCCGCAAAAAAAAGAGTAGTAAAAGTAGATAGTTACGGAGATGCTCATATTGTTGCAAGTTTCAACAACATCATCATTAGTTTAACCAACAAAACGGGGCAGGTTATTTCCTGGTCAAGTGCTGGTAAAATGGGTTTTAAAGGAAGTAAAAAAAATACACCTTATGCAGCTCAGATGGCAGCGGCAGATGCAGCTAAAGTTGCATTGGATGCAGGTTTAAAAAGAGTGGATGTATTTGTAAAAGGGCCAGGTTCTGGTCGTGAAGGTGCTATTCGTTCTTTATCACAATCAGGTATTGAAATAAACATGATTAAAGATGTTACACCATTACCACACAATGGTTGCCGTCCTCCCAAAAAGAGAAGAGTCTAAATAATTATGTCTGATGTATGATTTGCTGATGCCTGATTTAGGAGACATTAAAAATCAAAAATTAAGACATTATACATAATTTAAAAATGGGTGCAGCATTTATTTTAAGATTTTTTTATGTTGCATCGTCACTAAAAAATCACAATTATAATTATGGCAAGGTACACAGGGCCCAAAACAAAAATCTCTAGAATTTTTGGAGAGCCTATTACAGGTAACGGAAAGTGGTTAACTAAAAATAGTAACCCTCCGGGTATGCATGGTGCAACCCGTAAACGTAAAACTTTGGGCGAATATGCCTTACAGTTACGTGAAAAACAAAAAGCTAAATACACTTATGGTTTGCTGGAAAAACAATTCCGCAAAACATTTGATGAAGCTGCAAGAAAGAAAGGTGTAACAGGTGAAAACTTAATCAAATTATTGGAAGCCCGTTTGGACAATGTTGTTTTCCGTATGGGAATCGCTCCAAGCCGCCAGGCTGCCCGTCAGTTAGTTAGTCATAAACACATTACTGTCAATGGCGAAATATTAAATGTACCTTCTTATTCTTTGAAGCCAGGTGAAACCATTGGATTAAAAAATAAGAGTGCTGGTAATGTTTCTATTACTGGAAATGTTCGTGGAAAGAATACCAAATTCAGCTGGATCGATTTTAACGAAGCAGAATTAAAAGGTACTTTTATAGCTTATCCAGAAAGAGAAAGTGTTCCAGAAAATATTAAGGAACAATTGATTGTGGAATTATACTCTAAATAAGCCGTTACTCCCTGATCGGGAAAATGAAAAAGATTGCGAGTAGAATTAACAATAGAGAATAAAGATCAAATAATTTTAAACAATCCTTATTTCTCCTTTAGAGGATAGGGGTAAAACAACAAAATACAAATGGCCATTTTAAATTTTGTTAAGCCCGATAAAATTGTTCTGCAAAAAGCAAATGACTTTGAAGCACAATTTGAGTTTCGTCCGCTTGAACCAGGTTATGGTGTAACTATTGGT
>JANXSK010000216.1 GCA_025352695.1 Ferruginibacter sp.
AGGAGAACTTAGTTTGTTAGTTAATAATTATTTTGTTACCACCTACATTTCAAACGCTTCGGTAAAAGTTCAATAAAGATTTGCTGTACAAGAGTGTGACGCCAATGAAGCTAAATAGAATACTTCGGCTACGCTCAGTACTAAAGCACGGTTCATAAAAAACAGAAAATCTTCCCTTCTATCTTCTCATAATTTCTCCTTCATTGGGCGGAGGAGGTTTAAGCCTGCGCCGCTGCCATCAACTTCTTACCCTTTTCAATAGCATCTTCCAATGTACCTACCAGGTTAAATGCAGCTTCAGGATATTCATCCACTTCTCCATCCATTATAGAATTGAAGCCACGGATAGTATCTTCAATAGGAACCAATACACCTTTTAGACCGGTAAATTGTTCAGCCACAAAAAAGGGCTGGCTTAAAAAACGTTGCACTTTACGGGCTCTTGATACGATTTGTTTATCCTCATCGCTCAATTCATCTAAACCAAGGATGGCGATAATATCTTGTAATTCTTTATAGCGTTGTAAAATTAATTTTACCCGGTTAGCAGTGTTATAATGTTCATCCCCAACAATCAATGGAGTTAAAATTCTTGAAGTAGAATCCAATGGATCAACCGCTGGATAAATACCCAGATCCGCAATTTTACGACTCAATACTGTAGTAGCATCCAAATGCGCAAAAGTTGTTGCAGGAGCCGGATCAGTTAAATCATCTGCAGGTACATAAACTGCCTGTACAGAAGTAATAGAACCATTTTTAGTAGAAGTAATTCTTTCTTGCATCAAACCCATTTCGGTAGCCAATGTTGGCTGATAACCTACCGCACTTGGCATACGGCCCAACAAAGCTGATACCTCAGAACCTGCCTGTGTAAAACGGAATATATTATCTACAAAAAATAAAATGTCTTTTCCTTGTCCGGTTCCTTCGCCATCACGAAAGTATTCAGCAATGGTTAATCCGCTTAAAGCCACACGTGCCCTTGCGCCTGGTGGTTCGTTCATTTGCCCAAATACAAAAGTTGCTTTAGATTCTTTCAGGTCTTCCAAATTTACAGCACTTAAATCCCATCCGCCTTCTTCCATACTATGCTTAAACTTGTCGCCATAGTTCATAATGCCTGCTTCAATCATTTCTCTCATCAAATCATTACCTTCTCTTGTACGTTCGCCCACGCCTGCAAATACCGAAACACCACTATATGATTTTGCAATATTGTTAATCAATTCCTGAATCAAAACAGTTTTACCTACACCGGCTCCGCCAAACAAACCAATTTTTCCACCTTTTGCATAAGGTTCAATCAGATCAATTACTTTAATACCGGTATATAAAATTTCATTTGCTGTACTAAGGTCTTCAAATAAAGGTGGTTTGGCATGAATTGCACGACCACCAACTTTGCTAACTTGCGGCAAACCATCAATAGCATCGCCGGTTACATTAAATAAACGCCCTTTGATACCTTCGCCCACCGGCATAGAGATGGGTATACCGGTATCAGTTACAACCATACCCCTTACCAAACCCTCAGTACCATCCATTGCAATAGTACGTACACTATCTTCTCCCAAATGTTGTTGAACTTCCAGCACCAGGATATCACCATTATCACGCTTTAGCTCCAATGCATTTAAAATTTCAGGAAGCTTACTATCGCTGTTAAACTGCACATCAACAACGGCACCAATGATCGATTTTATTTTGCCTGTATTGGCCATAAATCAAATTTTATTGTAATGAGGTCTTTTTTTAGAGCGCAAAGGTAAGGGTTGTGGATTAAAATTTGAAATTCGATAATGGATATTTTAACAATCCTATATCGAACTATATTAACAGTAATTGATCCTTTCTATTAAACCAGTAAAGAAAATTAATTTATATTTTTTTTAGCAACTACAGGTGACAACTAATTGCAGTAAAATGATTTTAGTCCTTTTCTTCATATTTTTTTAACCAATCACACTATTTTAACAAAGGGAAAATTAAAAAAATTACCAGCCTTAGCTATCTTCATCTTTTTTTAATATTAATTTAAAAATATTCATTTTCGTTCGTTAAAATATTTCAATTTGTCTGTTTCAAAAAAAATTGTCCTTAACCTTTTTATAACGCTTAACATTTTTACAGTTTTTGTTTATTTGTTAGCCTGCCTGGTACCTTACTTAAATGCAGGCAAATTTTGGTTTATTGCAATACTAGGGCTGGGATTTCCATTGATAGCTGCTACGGTATTTATTTTTATGGTTTGTTGGCTTTTACTGCGTAGCAAATGGAGTTTACTTTCTTTAATGGCTTTACTACTTAGTTGGCAGCAGTTGGCCGTTGTATTTGCGTGGCATACAAAAGAACCATTTACTCTTAAAAAAGCCCCTAATAGTCTACGGGTTTTATCCTGGAATGTTTCCAGCTGGGATGAATTTAATAAGTTTACAAAAGGAGGGACAAGTTACCGGCCAGCAATGTTGGCAGAAATAAAAAAAAGTCAGGCAGACGTACTTTGTTTTCAGGAATTTTTTGAATCGAGAAACACGAAAGTCTTTGACCCCACTCTTATAGAACTGCATAATATGGGCTACCCATATTATTATTATTTACCCAGTTACAGCGAAATAAGAGAAGGCGAATTGGGGATGGCTATTTTTTCAAAATATCCCATTATCGATACCGGTATTTTTGATTTTGGACAAGAAGATAATGCACAACAACTGATTTATGCGGATATCCAATTAAAAAATAAAACTGTAAGAGTGTTTACAATTCACCTGCAATCGGTAAGATTTGGCATGCAAGAATATCAAAGCCTCAGCCAAATGAAACGCAGCGAAAAAGATGGTTTTAAAGATTCAAGAACAATAATAGGTAAGTTAAAAAGGGGTTACCTGGCCAGAAGCGTGCAGGCCGATATTGTAAATGATTTAGTACGAAAAAGCCCCTATCCGGTTATATTATGCGGCGATTTTAATGATGTACCAAACTCATATACTTATTTTACTGTAAAGGGAAATATGCAGGATGCTTTTTTAAAAAAAGGTTCAGGCATTGGAAGAACATTTAGGTTTATCTCGCCTACTCTAAGAATTGATTTCATCTTTGCAGATAAAAAATTTGTCATTAACCAATATCAAATTATTAATGTGCCCTACTCAGACCATTATGGCCATTTAGCAGATATCGGTTTTTAAAGTTTACAACGCTATACAAGGAGCTTTTGAAGTATCAATCGGGTTACATACTTTTGTCTTTTTTATCTAATATGCTTCAACTAATTCCGGTAAATAATAAAACAACTGCCAAACAATTTTTACAAGTAGCAGTAATATGCTACAAAAATGACCCCAAATGGATAAGACCACTGGATAAAGATGTAGAGGAAGTTTTTGATCCCAATAAAAATAAAGCATATAGGTTTGGTGAAATTGAACGCTGGATATTAACAGATAACAACAAGTTAATTGGTCGTATAGCCGCTTTTGTAAATAAAAATTATAAAAACAAAGGAGACGATGTGCCCGTGGGTGGTATTGGTTTTTTTGAGTGTATCAATGATCAAAAAGCTGCGGATTTTTTACTAAACAATGCCAAAGACTGGCTTGTAATAAAAGGTATGGAAGCCATGGATGGCCCTATAAATTTTGGTGAAAGAGACCGCTGGTGGGGACTTGTAACCAAAGGATTTAATGAGCCGTTGTATTGCATGAATTACAATCCGCCCTATTACCAGGAGCTGTTTGAAAACTATGGATTTAAACCCTTTTTTCATCAAATATGTTTTGGCATTCATCCTAAAGCACCGTTAACTGCAAAAATTTATGAACGGCATGCCTGCTATGACAAAGACCCTGATTTTACAGCTCAACACATCAATAAAAATCAATTAGAAAAATTTGCAGGAGATTTTGCTACGGTTTACAACAAAGCCTGGGCGGGACATGGGGGATTAAAGCAAATGGCTAAGGAACAGGTAGTATTATTGTTTAATTCAATGAAGCCTGTAATGGATGAACGTATCATTTGGTTTGCCTACCATCAACAAGAACCTATTGCTATTTTTATAAACCTCCCGGATTTAAACCAATGGTTTAAATCCCTTGATGGAAAATTTGGCCTCTTACAAAAACTAAAATTTTTATGGCTAAAAAAATTCAAACCAAATAAAAAATTCTGCGGAATAGTATTTGGCGTTGTACCTGAATGGCAGGGAAAAGGTATTGACAGTTTTATTGTGGTTGAATCTGCCAAACTAATTCAAACACCCGCCATTTCGTATACAGAATATGAAATGCAGTGGATTGGAGATTTTAATCCAAAAATGATCAATGTAGCGGAAGGTTTAGGCGGAACTTTCCGCAGCCGCAACCTTACCACCTATCGGTATTTATTTGACAGAACAAAGGAATTTAAAAGACATCCGATTTTATCGTAAGCCATCAACTGCAACACAAAAACATACATGCTCCCACAATAATTAACTTAAAAAAAAACGGTATTAATCGTACTTTGCACCTATGGATAAGTTTGTTGTATCGGCTCGAAAATACAGGCCGCAAAATTTTTTAACCGTTGTGGGGCAAGCTCATATTACCACTACCCTAAAAAATGCGATTAAAAATAATCAGTTAGCACATGCTTTTTTATTTTGTGGACCAAGAGGTGTGGGTAAAACTACCTGTGCCAGGATCTTGGCAAAAACTATCAATTGCGAAAACCAGTCTAAAGATGGAGAGGCCTGCAATATTTGTAACAGTTGCATCTCCTTTGATGCAGGTACTTCTTTAAATATTCACGAATTAGATGCTGCCAGTAATAATTCGGTAGATGATATCAGAAGCCTTGTTGAGCAAGTTCGTTTTGCACCGCAGGCAGGCAAATACAAAGTATATATTGTAGATGAGGTACACATGCTAAGTTCCTCTGCCTTTAACGCTTTTTTAAAAACACTGGAAGAGCCTCCTCCCTATGCTATTTTTATTTTAGCTACAACAGAGAAACATAAAATACTGCCAACTATTTTAAGCCGTTGCCAGACATTTGATTTTAAACGAATAACAAACAATGATACGGTTGAGCACCTCCAGGAAATTTGCGATAAGGAATCTATCAAAGCTGATAAAGCAGCCCTCCATATAATTGCACAAAAAAGCGAAGGCTGCATGAGAGATTCGCTGAGTATTTTAGATAAAATAGTAAGTTTTACAAATAGCCAGGTAACCTACGCCAATACATTAGAACACCTGAATATTTTAGATGAAGATTACTATTTTAAAATGCTTACTTTTTTACAACAACAGGATCTTAGCAGTAGTCTGCTAATGTATGATGAAATAAACCGCAAAGGTTTTGAAGGAGATACTGTTTTGAATGGGTTTGCAGAGTTTTTACGCAACCTACTTGTAAGCCGTGATGCTAAAGTAGCTATGCTGCTTGAAGTAGCCGAAGATTTTAAACAAAAATATTTGCAAACAGCCCAAAAAATTCCTGCTGCATACATTATTAGTGCCCTAAATATTTTAAGTGAAGCTGAATTAAATTATAAACAGTCTCGCAATAAACGCCTGCATGTGGAACTTACTATTATTAAGCTAAGTTATTTACAACAAGCACTGGAACTGGTGAACAATGATGGAGTTGTAAGTAAAAAAAAAATAATTGATGGTGCCAAAACAGTAGCTTTTAGAGCACTGCCAGTTATAAGTGTGTCTCAAAGTAAATCGGAGGAAAGCAATTTTGAGACTAAATATCAACCGCCAAAGCCATTAAAAACAAAGCAACCCAGCGAAGCAAAATTAATTATTGAAAGGCCTTCTATTGAAATAAAAAAATTACCCAACAATAACGCAAATCAAAATTTAGATACCATAACTACAACCGCGGCACCAAAAACCACGCTTGGTTCACTTAGTAAGATACGGCAGCAAATAACACAGCAAAACAAAAATGGCAATCCTGAAGCTATCCTTATTACAGAAGAAGAATTATATGTTTGCTGGGGTCAGTTTATTGAAAAGCTTAGAATAAAAAGTAATTTTTCGGCCGTTACTAATTTTAAAGCTGCCGAGTTAAACGTAATTGATAACAATACCATTGAAATTATTACACAAGGAGAAATACACAAGGCATTTATTGAGGTAGAAAGATCCAATCTTATTACACATTTACAAAATTACTTTAATAACAAGGTGCTTATTTACCAGGTGATGGTAATAGAGAAAGAAGATGCCGCTGTAGCTTCGGATGTACCTTTAACCAGAAAACAACAGTATTTAAAAATTATTGAAGAATATCCATTGGTAAAAGAATTAAAAGAAAGATTAAAATTAGAGCTTGACTAATAAATCAAGTAGATTATATTTCCCTTTTTTGCATTAATTTCGACCTTCAATTTAAACACAGTAGAAATAATATATTATGGCAGAAGTGATACGAATGCCGCTGTTGAGCGATACCATGACGGAAGGAAAAATAATAACCTGGAACAAAAAAGTAGGCGATAAAGTAAAAAGCGATGATGTACTGGCTGATGTGGAAACAGATAAAGCTACTATGGAAGTAAATGGTTACGTAGATGGCACTTTACTTTATATAGGCGTACCTGCAGGTGAGGCCGCCAAAATAAACCAGATTATTGCTATTGTTGGTAAGGAAGGAGAAGATTATCAAGCCTTGCTTGACGGAGATAAAGATGCACCAAAAGCAGCGCCAGCAAAGGAAAATAAAGAAGTAGCGCCAGCAACTTCTACCCAGGCTGCACCTGATGCTAAAGTAACTTTGCCTGAAGGAACTAAAGAAATAAGAATGCCTTTACTAAGTGATACTATGACAGAAGGCAAGATAATATCCTGGAATAAAAAAGTGGGCGATAGCGTAAAAAGTGATGATGTATTGGCTGATGTGGAAACAGATAAAGCTACCATGGAAGTTGTAGGCTATGAAGAAGGTACTTTATTATACATTGGTGTAGAGGCAGGAAGTGCAGCTAAAATAAATGAAATTATCGCCATCGTTGGTAAGCCTGGTACGGATGTTAGCGCTTATATAGCAGCCGAAAAATCAGGCGCTAATTCAGCTGTAGCCGCAGTCTCCGCTCCCGTAGAAGCTGATACAACTGCAACAGCAGCAACTGAAACAGAAAGTAAAGAAGCCTCCGGAGATCAGCGTGTTAAAGCATCACCCCTTGCAAAAAAATTAGCTGCGGATAAAGGCATTGACCTTTCAAAAGTTAATGGAAGTGGTGACAATGGCCGAATTACTAAAAAGGATATTGATAGTTATGTGCCCGCTGCTACTAAACCGGCTGTAGCGGATGCATCTAAAGCTGCACCTGCTGCAAAAACTGTTGCACCAGTCTTTATAGCAAACGGACAAGAAGGATTTACAGATACGCCCCTAACCCAAATGCGTAAAGTAATTGCACGTCGCCTTAGTGAAAGTAAATTTGCTGCACCGCATTTTTATTTAACGATGGAAATAAACATGGACAATGCCATGACTTCCCGTGTTGCCATGAATGAGATTAGCCCGGTAAAAATTTCTTTTAATGACATGATCATAAAAGCCAGTGCTATGGCTTTGCGTCTTCATCCAGATGTTAACAGCAGCTGGATGGGAGATTTTGTTCGCCACAACCACCACATTCATATCGGCTCTGCATTGGCATTACCAGAAGGTTTAATTGTACCTGTTATCCGTTTTGCTGATCAAAAATCTTTATCTCAAATTGCTGCTGATGCAAAGGAATTATATGGCAAAGCAAAAGATAAAAAATTACAGCCTGCTGAATTTAGTGGCAATACGTTTACCATTTCTAATTTAGGCATGATGGATATTGAAGAATTTACCGCCATCATTAATCCGCCGGACAGTGCTATTTTAGCAGTAGGCGCCATTAAAGAAAAAGTGGTGAAAAGAGGGGATGGCTTTGGCGTAATAAACGCAATGAAACTTACCCTAAGCTGCGATCATAGAAGTGTAGATGGGGCCGTTGGAGCTGCTTTTTTACAAACGCTAAAAAAGTTTTTAGAGAACCCGGTTACGATGCTGGTGTAGTTTTTTTCAATATATTTTATAAGGCGTTGGTTTTAAAACCAACGTCTTTTTTATTTTATGAGAAGTCTATTTTTAAAGATTGCAAAAGCCTTCAAAAGAATAATTTAATCAACGTAAATTTGTATTGTAGAAAATGAATTCCAAACCCATCATATTGTTCGACGGTATTTGTAACCTCTGTGATGGTGCTGTGCAGTTTGTTATCAAACATGATCGGGAAGGAAAATTTTTATTTGCTGCTCTGCAAAGCGAAGCAGGGCAAGCACTTTTGAAAGAATACGGCCTGCCTGGTGAAAATTTTAATTCTTTCATATTGCTGCAGGATGAAAAAATTTACAACAAATCTACCGCTGCTTTAAAAGTTGTCAGACAAATAAAGGGAGCATGGAGTTGCCTGTATATTTTTATTATTGTTCCAACATTTATCAGGGATGCAGTTTATAACTGGATTGCCCAAAACCGGTACAAATGGTTTGGTAAAAAAGATAGGTGTATGATGCCGACGCCTGAACTACAAGCAAGATTTTTATAATAGTAACACAAAATGGAAAAGAAAAAAACATTGGTAATTGGCGCATCCGAAAATCCGGAACGGTATAGTTATTTGGCAGTTAAAAAATTAATTGCTCGCCAACATCCAGTTGTTGCACTTGGAATTAAAAAGGGACAAATTGACAATACGATAATTGAAACGGAAAAAATAGCCCTGAAAGATATTGATACCGTTACCCTTTATATAAATGCTGCCATACAACCTGACTATTACAAATATATTTTATCCCTTAATCCCAAAAGAATAATTTTTAATCCGGGTACAGAAAATACAGAATTTGAAACGCTGGCAAAACAACAGGGCATTTTTACTATGGAAGCCTGTACACTTGTATTGTTAGGTACAGGTCAATATTAATACATACAACTGTAGCTATTCTTCTAATTCGTAGCAATCTTTTCATTTTAATAACATTCTGTAAAATAATTACTGCAGATCTGCGTTTACAAAAATAAGATTATGCATTTTTTGCTTCATCGCAATTAATAAATTAATACCATTACCATGAAAACCCTTACCACTATTTCATTAACAGGACTCTTTTCTCTGTTCTTTTTTTTAGGCATAGCGCAAACTACTGCTAAAAACAAGCCTTCATTATTTAGCAATTTTCCGGATGAAATTAATTGTACAGCAGCTCAATTAAATGGCTTTTTTGATGTTGCGCAGGGGCAGAATGTAAAAGTATCTTTCAATAATAATATCCTGCTTGCAGGTAGTATAAAAAGTAATATCGTAAAATATAGTAACCTACAAACAGTTATCGTCAAGTTACCTGCATTTAATAATATTTTATTCACCTTATCCAAAAGATCTGATGGACATGAAAATATTACGTTTGTAGGACATTTGTTTGACAATGCTTTTACTGATGGATATGAATTAAAACAAACTGATAAACTTAATTACAAACTTATTAAAATTTCAATGGAGAAAATTTTACCGGCATGTAATCAATAAAAGTAAATATGCTTACCCTTACCCAATCCTTATCCTTACCTATTTCCTCCTCACCCACGAAAAGAAAAACGACAATATGAAAACTACTTTTACCCCCTTAATATTGTTGTTGGCATTATTGGTTTCTTTTAATGTATATAGTTTGCAAAAACTTAGCAGTTTACCTACAGCTACCGCTACAATTTATTTAGATTTTAATGGTCATACCGTAAACAGTGGTGTTTGGCAAAGCGGTAAGACTTTTACTTGTGCCGCAGCTGGATTAACAGATGCTCAAATTACAGAAATATTTTATCGGGTTTCAGAAGATTACAGGCCTTTTAATTTAAATGTTACTACAGATTCCAGCGTATTTTTAAATGCCCCGCTGGAACAAAGGATGAGGGTGGTTATAACACCTACAAGTGCCTGGTATCCTGGTGTTGGCGGTGTTGCTTATGTGGGTTCTTTTTCGTGGGGGGATGACACGCCGTGTTTTGTTTTTTGCGACAAACTGGGACCCAATAATACAAAAATGGTAGCCGAATGCTGCTCACACGAAAGTGGACACACCGTTGGTTTATCGCACCAATCAAAATATGATGGTAGTTGTAACCTTACAGCTGCTTATAATGATGGGGTAGGTTCTGGTGAAGTTGGCTGGGCTCCCATTATGGGCAACAGTTATTACCGCAATATGAGTGGCTGGAACAATGGACCAACACCTTATGGCTGTGCTGCTGTGCAGGATAATTTATCAATCATTACCACACAAAATGGATTTACCTACAGGGCGGATGATTACTCAGATGATATCAATGGAACGCCTACTTTTATTAATATTTCTCCAAGTCCGATCAAAGGCATTATTACTACTTCCACAGATGCGGATGCATTCAAAATTTATATTCCTGAAAATACAAATTTTCATATAGATGTAAATCCTTTTAATATTGGTGCCAATAACCAGGGAGCCGATCTTGATGTGAAAGTTTCTTTGTATGACGCAACAAAAACACTGGTAAGAACCTATGACCCTTCTGACAAGATGAATGTCGCAATTGATACCATTTTAAATTCAGGCGATTACTATCTGGTAGTAAGAGGATCCGGCAACAATAATGTAAGTGATTATGGAAGCCTTGGTTCATACAACATTACAGGCTTAAAAGGAATATTGCCAATACGCCAGGTAAAACTAACAGGTAAACTAGATAAAAATAAACACCATCTAAATTGGAATATTGTTAGTGATGATCCAATAAAATCAATCATGATCGAATCTTCCACCAACGGTAATAATTTTAACGCCATTGCTACAATTAGTGGAGGTGCCGTTAGTAATTATATAAATACGTCGTTGGCAAACACCGAAATTTATTACAGGTTAAAAGTAACTTCTGTAACAAACCAAACTGTTTACTCAAACATCATAGCGTTAAAGACAACTGAAAAAGAAGAAAAGTTCTTTAAAGTATCAACATTTGTTCACAGTCAAATTACAGTTACCGCAGCTAATAATTACCAATATCGGTTAAGTGATATCAATGGCAATACCGTTGCAAGGGGCAATGGCAACACAGGGTTTAATCAACTTAATATTGATCACAAGCCAGCAGGAATTTATATACTGCAGTTGTTTAATAATAATGAAAAACAAACCGAAAGAATTATAAAACAGTAAGGTAGATTCATTTGTAAATTAAAGAGGGGCAGCATAAGGGGCTGCCCCCTTTTTTTTGCTTGCTACTTTAAAAGGGAGTAGATAACAGAAATATGATTTTTTAATACTTCGGTTACTTTATTCCAATTTTTAAAATTTGTTGTAAAAACTTGTAAAAAATAAACGAGTTAAATATCAATAAGTATAGCATTCCGCCATGATTATTTACTATCCTTTTTACTTAACCGGATACAAACGCTACACATTAATTTATTATTACTCCTAGGCATAACCGCAAATGATATTTGTTTTTTAAGTAACTTTAGAAAACCCCATTTTATATGTTATGGAGAAAATTCAATGGCGATCCCATTCAACTACCCATCAAACAAGCGGTGGAAGAAACGATTAAAAGGGAAGCCGAATCAGGTAACCACCTTAAAGTTTGTATTGGGACCGACAGCCAGGTAAAAGGTAAAGAAACAGAGTTTGCAACAGTAATTGTTTTTTTACGCGAAGGTCGAGGTGGTTTCATGTTCATTCACAATGAAAAAACTTTGGTAAAGTACAGCATTAAAGAACGTATGCTGGTAGAGGTTGCCAAAAGCATCGAAATTGCGTATGAATTGTGCGACTTATTTACTTTGTACGATGTTGACATGGAAGTACATGCAGACATTAACACCAATCCCCAATTTAAAAGTAACGAAGCTTTACGGGAGGCAATGGGTTACATTCTAGGAATGGGTTTTGCCTTTAAAGCCAAGCCAGAAGCTTTTGCCAGCAGCAGTTGTGCCAACAAAGTGGTTAATTAATAAATTGTTTGTAATTGAATTGTTTGTACACTAAAATGTACGAACTATAAATCTTACACCTTATTATTTAACAAAATAAAATTGAAATACTTTAATTTTCTTCGTTTAGATAGCGGCTTCTTTTTTTGCCTCATTTTTTTCATCAATCAGTGTAAGAATTTTATCTTTTCCTAATTTTTTATTAGCGCTACTTACAAAATGTTGTGGTAAAAATTGCCATGTTTTTCTTAGGCGATCTAAAAATAATTTTACATTTTTTGCAACTACCGCCTGTGTTTCTTTATCCGCTTTTGTAAATACGAGGGCAAAAGGAATCTGCCAAGCATCTAACTGATTTAAAAAATCAAGATCCAGTTTTTGCGGCGTATGGCGGGCATCTATCAATACAAAAATCATTTCAAGATTGGGTCTTTTACGCAGGTAATTTTCTATCATCTGTTCCCATCTTCTACGGCTGCGAATACTTACTTTAGCAAAGCCATAACCAGGCAAATCTACCAGGTACCATTTAATATTTTCCCCTTCTTTTTTATTATTGATTGCTGAAGCCGAAGTAATTTCAAAATGATTAATGAGCTGTGTTTTTCCAGGTGTACCAGAGGTTTTAGCCAGTTTATCATTGTTACATAGCATATTGATAAGCGAAGATTTACCTACATTACTACGGCCGATAAAAGCGTATTCTTTTTTATCCGGTGCTGGACACTTTTCAAAATCAGGACTACTGATAATATATTTTGCTGATTTTATAAGCATTCCGCAAAGATACTAAAACCGCCTTCCTGTAAAGAAGAGTAATTTTAATACTCTACTTTTATTTAAAAAGTTAAAATTAATCGTGCTTGTACCAATGTGTTTATTATTTTAAAATCAATATTTCTGATGCTATTGTTGGGTTAATAATTTTTATGAATGAACCAAAGCAGCAAGCTGAACGTATATTTAAATGTTAAACAAAGGCTAATCACAACCACTGTAAAAAACCTAAACCTTTATCTTTGCACTACAATGACACAATTTGCACATGATACCATTGTTCCTGTAAAGGGATCCGAACTTTCCAAAAAAGAGCAAGTAGCAGATATGTTTAATAACATTGCTTACCGCTACGATTTTTTAAACCGTTTTTTAAGTGCCGGCATTGATATATGGTGGCGTAAAAAAGCTATCAGTCACTTGAAAACACTGAATCCTAAAAATATACTGGACGTAGCTACTGGTACAGCAGATGTCGCAATTATGACTACATCGCTGCTTCATCCGGATAAAATTACTGGAATAGATATTAGTGATGGCATGCTGGAAATTGGCAGAACAAAAATTAAAAAACAAGGCCTTCAAAATACTATTGAACTTATTAACGGCGATAGTGAAACAATAAAATTTGATGATAACACGTTTGATGCAGTTACAGTTGCCTTTGGTGTACGAAACTTTGAACATTTAGAGAAAGGTTTAAATGAAATAAAAAGAGTATTAAAACCGGGTGGAAAATTGGTAGTGCTTGAATTTAGTCAGCCTAAAACTGCCGGTGTAACGCAACTGTATAATGTTTACATGAAATTAGTAGCTCCGAATGTGGGTAAATTATTTTCAAAAAACCGCAATGCATATAAATATTTAGACGAATCAATTAAAAAATTTCCTGAAGGCAAAAATTTTACTTTAATCCTTGATAATCTTGGATATATAAACACTTATTGTAAACCTTTGAGCTTAGGAATATGCAGCATCTATTGCGGAGAAAAATAATCTCCATCATCATCATTTTTTTAGTTGTTCCATTTACCGGGTTTGCGCAGTTGCGTGCCCAGTTAAATAATGAGGATCACGATAACAAGCCATACCATTTTGGTATTAATTTAGGCTTTAATAAATCTCATTTCAGTTTTACACACCACCCGTATTTTTTACAGCAGGATAGTGTTATGGGCATAGAAAGCATAAACAGTACTGGTCTTAACCTTGCCTGGCTGGTAAACCTAAATCTTAGTAATCATTTTGATCTGCGCACTTATCCGCTAAATCTTACATTTAGTGAAAAAGCTTTTGAGTATACATTAGCCTACCCCGATGTACCAGGTGGAGAAAGCAAATTGACAATTAAAAAAGTGCAGTCTATTACAATGAGTTTGCCTATACAAATTAAATTTAGCAGCGATCGTATCGATAACTTTAAAGTGTACACTTTAGCAGGTGTAAAATTTGATTATGATCTTGCTGCCAATGCAGGAAAACAAAATGGAGATGACCTTATTAAGCTAAAGAAATTTGATTACGGAATAGAAGGCGGTATTGGGTTTCATTTTTATTTCCCCTATTTTGTTTTAACGCCCGAATTAAAAATTAGCTGGGGCCTGGCCAACCTGCACAGCCGCAACCCAGCTTTAAAATTTTCAAGCAATATTGATAAAATCAACAGCAGGATGATTTCTTTTTCATTAACCGTAGAATAAAAAATACTTTTGTTCTCTTAGCGCACCTAACTACAAATCATATTCTCTTTTAGCAATGTTAAGCCGGAGGCCGGCTGTTATTAGCGAAGTATTGGTACTTTGTGTAGGATAGTTTGCAACTTTATAACTACGGTACTGGTACGAAAGATCGAAATATAAATTTTCTCTAAACTCGTAAGAAACTTGGACTAAAGCATTAATGCAGGTAATTTTTTGTCCGCCACCAATTTTATAACCTTCCTCAATTCCATAGCGGTCAGTATCCAGCCTAAAAATATTTCCTCCTGCATTATATCCTAAACTATCAAGCCCTTTTTTGTAATAAATCACTTTTCCTAAAATATAAACGTTGTGTTTGGGCTGATAACGTACAATACCAATAAATTCCTGAAAGTTAGCACCCAAAGGATGCGCAAGCGGCTGGTTATAATGTGTGTAGTTTGATACAGAATCGTTGTGAGAATAAGTATATGGCCTTACGCTGTTGGTTTCTGCCTGCAAATCCAAATTAGGCACCCCAAATGCATCAACATATTTTACTCCCAATTGAATTCCGTATTTATTTGCCCACCAACCTTTATTCTCTTTAATTTTATTTAATACAAATTCGTCCAGTAATAATTGTCCGTAAAGCTGCACTTTGTGTGCAATATTGGCTTTAAAATCGCCACCTAGTAATGCATTATCAGGGCTACCAATAGAGCCTTCAATGTGCCGTAAAAATATTATTGGATTAAGATATTGAAAGTCAAAATGATTTTTTCTTCCAAAAATGATACTTTCAAATACACCTACATTAAGCCATTTGGTAACATTCATACTTAAATGATGCATGGCAGTATATTTTCTTTCAAAAATATCATCTGCCGTTTTAGTGTAGGGCGGTATCAATTCCATAAATAAATTCTGGTAATTTAGTTTCCAAATTTTGGTATTCAATTTAAGAAACAGATTGCTGTTACCCCAATCGCTTAAAAATAAACTGCGATAGCCATTACCAATAAAATTTTTATCATATCCAAATTGTATATCTATATATTTTGCAGCATTAAAAGTAATGTATCCTCTTGCATCAAAATAGTCAACTCCTGTACCTTTAAATCCTTTATAAAACCCCACCCCAGGCACTGCCCTTTGAGTATTTATGTATTGTTTAAAAAATTCAGGCCCTCTCTCTTGGTTATCTGTTATAGTGGTTACAAAGCCAAGCCGCTTAGCTATCATCCCTCTTGCCGTTATGCCCCTGGTATTTAAAAAAAGCATTTCGTTACTTCCTGATTCTTTTGCCAGGTTAAACTGCAACACTGGATTAACAACTAAAAAAAAATCCTTTACATTAATTTCCAGCAGATTTGGTTTTGTTTTATACAGCGACCCTACAATATTTTTTTTACTCAAAAATGATTCTTTATATCCTGTTACCCATTCGCTATTGTTCATTAAAAAGCTTTTCATATTATACTCGTCTAATTTGGTAAAATTTAACGGATTGGTTGCTACTTCAACAAGGGAATTAGAAGATTGCTTTTGAATGCTATCAAAATACTCCGCCTCTTTTACAATGTACTTGCGATTATATGGCTTTAAAGTAGAAAAATTAATATTGGTATTGGTTTGGTGTTTTATTTCTAACCTATCTACAAAATGATAGCCTTTATCACCTTGAGGCAAATAAACAGATTGTGCAGTAACAACAAACGGACAAATAAAAACAAGTAATTTGAAAAAGCTTTTAATAATTTGCATTGGATATATACGGTTTAAACATTCAAATATTTTGAAGATATGCAAAAATACCTTTTTAAGAACATACAGATTGTAAATGAAGGAAGTATCGAGGTACTTGATCTTTTAACCAATGGTGAAAGAATTGAAAAAATAGGCAGGCAATTAAATAGCAGCAGCAATGTTATAGAAATAAATGGTGAAGGAAAATTTCTTTTGCCAGGTGTAATTGACGACCAGGTTCATTTTAGAGAACCAGGCCTTACACACAAAGCCAGTATCTATACCGAAAGTAAAGCTGCTGTGGCAGGTGGGGTTACAAGTTTTATGGAAATGCCCAACACTATCCCCAATGCTTTAACCATCGATTTGCTGGAAGATAAATACAATATTGCTGCTCAAAATTCGCTCGCCAATTACTCTTTTTTTATGGGCGTAAGTAATACCAATGCAGAAGAAGTATTAAAAGTAAATAAGCTTAAAACCAACATCTGTGGGGTAAAAATTTTTATGGGTGCCAGCACAGGCAATATGCTGGTAGATAATTATGCTACGCTGGAAAAAATTTTTAGAGAAACGGAATTACTTATTGCCACGCATTGTGAAGATGAAAAAATTATAAAAGAAAATTACCAACGCATAAAAAAAGAGAAAGGAATTTTATCAGCAGCCGATCATCCTTTAATAAGAGATGAGCATGCCTGCTATGAATCTTCTTTATCTGCAATACAACTGGCAAAAAAATACAATAGCCGCTTACACATTTTGCACATCAGCACCGAAAAAGAATTGCAATTATTTGGTAATATGCTTTCTTTAAAAGATAAAAGAATAACGGCAGAAGTATGTGTACATCATTTGCATTTTACAGCAGATGACTATGAACGCCTCGGTTATAAAATAAAATGTAACCCGGCTATAAAAGCAGCGCATAATAAAGAAGCGCTTTGGAAAGCATTACTGGATGACCGTTTAGACCTTATTGCCACCGACCATGCACCACATTTATTATGTGAAAAAGAAGGTGATTATGAGCATGCTCATGCAGGTTTGCCCTTGGTGCAACATCCGCTATTATTGATGCTGCATTATTACAAACAAGGTACTATTACTTTAGAAAAAATAGTAGAGAAAATGAGTCATGCAGTAGCTGATTGCTTCCATATAAAAGAAAGGGGCTATATACGGGAAGGCTATTTTGCTGATCTGGTATTAGTAGATATGAATTTACCTTCAACCGTTAATAAAGAAAATATTTTATACAAATGTGGCTGGAGTCCACTGGAAGGCTTCAATTTTCCGGCAAGTATTAGTCATACTTTTGTAAATGGCCAAATGGTTTATGGAAACGGTGTATGGAATGAATCTAATAAAGGTAAACGATTGAAATTCGGTTTACACTAAATATCCTCTTAAATCGTTGCCGCCATTCTTGTTATGGAAATAGATAAAACAACACTTACCGATCTTACAATATTCAATTCAGCAGATGCCATGTCTGTATTTAATAAAATTAACCGCTGCCGCACAGTTGGGGGGAAAGATAAGCTGTATGAAAATTTTAATAGCCCGCTGAAAAGCATTGAAGCAATAAATGGAATACAACAAACACTGCAACTAATTTTACAAAACCTACAGCATTGGCCGGCTCAAATCAGCAATGGATCTGTATTAATGATAGAAAAATTTTACAATGCCACTATTGATGATATTCCTGTAAGCCCGTCCTATATTTCAGCCTATAGCTATAAAATATTTCACCGCCCCGATTTTTCATTGGTAGAATATTCTGTTGGCCATGCCTTTGATTTTATAAAAGGAATGCAATTAATGATTGCCCGTTTTTTTACCAACGCAGCTCCTGCGCCATTGCATAACATTTTACAACTTGCCAGCAAAATCATAACCAAAGTTCAATTCAGCATAATTGAACAAAATAAAAAAGCAGCTGATTTAACGCCGGTGCAGATGTTGCATTTAGGCAGATTTCTTCGGTATCATTATAAAAATAATATGCTCGATTTGCTGGAAATTTATTTTCAGTTAGATGCCTGGTACGGAATGGCACTCGCTATCAAGGAATACGATTTACATTTTCCCGAATTTATACCCGACGCTAAGCCATTACTGCAAGCCGAAGGATTGTATCATTTATTATTACAACAACCGGTAGGATACAACATAAAATTAAATCCGGAATGTAACTTTCTCTTTTTAACCGGGGCCAATATGGCTGGTAAAAGCACTTTCATTAGATCTGTTGGAGCAGCTGTATTTTTAGCTCATATTGGGATGGCTGTGCCAGCTCAAAAAATGCAACTAAGTTTGTTTGATGGTATATTAAGCAATATTAATGTGGTAGATAATTTAGTAAAAGGCGAAAGCTATTTTTACAATGAAGTACAACGTATAAAATCAACTGTTTTAAAAATATCAGATGGCAGAAAATGGTTGATACTTATTGATGAATTATTTAAAGGAACCAATGTGGAAGATGCAATGAAGTGTTCCAGTACTGTCATAGAAGGCTTAATAAAAATATCCGATTCACTTTTTATTTTAAGCACTCATTTATATGAAATTGGTGCCTCATTAAAAAATTATCCTAACATTAGTTTTAACTATTTTGAAACTGCTGTAGAAAATGACAAATTACTATTTAGCTACCAGCTAAAAGAAGGCATCAGCAACGACAGGCTTGGTTACCTGATTTTGAAGAATGAAGGTGTTGTAGACATGCTGCACAAACTATAATGGTAACACGAATTTTAAATCACGTTCCGATAGCTATCGGATTAAACGAATTAAAAGACAGTTTTGTACAGTAATAACCTTGTGCAAATAGCTAAGACTCAAAAAATTCTCCACAATACAGACGATAGTTAGATTAGAGTTGTCGAATACCCCCTTAGGGGATGGAGCAATTATTCATTCTTTCTACTTTAATCCTTGTAAATTTGCGTTTATGTTTTAGCTAAAAAAAACTAACAGTATTTTACGATGAATTTTTTCAGGATATTTAAGTACATACACATCCCAAAAAACAAACTGGCATTATATCTTTTTTACACTATTTTATCAACGTTGTTTTCGCTGCTTTCTATCAATGCGCTGGCACCTTTTATGAATATTATTTTTAAGGCAGATAGTGCTACGCCTACTGCAAAACCTCAACAGCTTGGCAGGTTCAACGATTTTTTTAAACTCATTATTCAGGATCATGGCTCCCTGTATGCACTGGGTATTATCTGTACTTTAATGATTGTATCTATCTTTTTAAAAAATATTTTTGTTTACCTGTCACTATATGTATCAACACCGTTGCGTAGTAAAATATTGGCTGATTTTAGATTAAGGCTTTACACTAAAATTTTACAATTACCCGTAAGTTTTTTTACTGAGCAAAAAAAGGGCGACCTCATGAGTAGAATGATTGGCGATATTGCAGAAGTTCAAAACTCAATATTTACGGCATTGGAAGGATTGGTAAAAGACCCACTAATCATCCTCTCCTTTTTAGTAATGATGATTGTGTTAAGTCCCCAACTTTCTTTATTTCTACTCATTTTTTTACCGATCACCGGAGTAATTATTGGCAGAATAAGCAAACGTTTAAAAAAGCAATCAACTGCTTATTCCGAAGCCAATGGCGAAAATCTGTCGCATGTGGAAGAAACGTTGGGCAGCATTAAAGTAATAAAAGCTTTTACAGCTGAACCCCGCATGTTACAAAAATTTAGTACTGGTAATGATAAACTATTTTTACTATTAAATAAAATGACCATGCGCCGCGACATTGCAAGTCCTTTAACAGAAGTGTTAGGCGTAACAGTACTTTGCGCCATTTTATACATCGGTGGCCGGTTTGTTTTTAGTACAGGTAATCACCTTACCGGTGGCGATTTAATGGCCTTTATTTTATTATTTGCCATGATCATTAACCCAGCTAAAAATTTATCTACTACCATCTCCAACGTACAAAAAGGAATGGGTGCCATTGAAAGAATTGAAGAGATATTGAATGCACCATTACAAGTAGAAGAGAAACCAGATGCCATTGTTTTAAACGGTTTTAACGATCGCATTGAATTTAAAAATGTAAGTTTCAGTTATGAAGATAAAGTCATCCTTAAAAATATCAGCTTCGTTATTGACAAAGGCAAAACAGTAGCATTGGTAGGTTCATCAGGCGCTGGCAAATCTACCCTCGCCGATCTAATTCCAAGGTTTCATGATGTGGTAGAAGGAGCCATCTTAATTGATGGTGTAAACATAAAAGACTTTACTATTTCATCGTTGCGCAAGCAGATGAGCATTGTTACACAGGAAGCCATTTTATTTAATGATACCATTGCCAATAATATTGCTTTAGGCAATATCAATGCCACTCCTCAGGAAATAACTGCTGCAGCTACCATTGCCAATGCACACAAATTTATTCTTCAAAAAGAAGCAGGCTACGATACCAATATTGGCGACCGGGGAATGAAGCTAAGCGGCGGCGAACGGCAGCGTGTAACTATTGCAAGGGCAGTTTTGCAAAACCCTCCCATACTTATTTTGGATGAAGCTACTTCCTCCTTAGATACAGAAAGTGAACGCCTTGTGCAGGATGCTATTATAAACTTGATGCAGGATAGAACCTCTCTCGTGATAGCGCATCGCCTAAGTACCATCCGCAATGCAGATCAAATTATTGTGTTACAAAAAGGCGAGATCATAGAAAAAGGCACCCACGATACCTTAATTGCACAAAACGGTTTTTATAAAAAATTAGTGGATATGCAGGAGATAAAATAATTTTTTTTTTGTTAGCCGAACTTTAGTATTGCAATTGAACTTCATTGGCGTCGCACTCGTGTACAATTTCAATTCTATTGAACAAAAATCGGTGTAATTTTTTTTTCTCAAAGCATTTTTATCAGCAAAGCAACAAATAAGTAGCTTTTTAAAAAAATGGAATGCTTATCTTTCAATGAGCGTTCAAATCAATTTTAATCTTTAATTCATGCTGGTAAAAACGAATGGCAGTGCTGTTTATGGAGTAGAGGCAATTACCATTGCTATTGAAGTAAATATTAATAATCAGGGTAAAAGTGATGCCATCATTGTTGGCCTTCCGGATGGCGCTGTTAAAGAAAGTTTACTGCGGGTAGAAAGTGCCATTAAAGACAATGGTTATTTTATGCCCCGAACCAGATTAATAGTAAATTTAGCCCCCGCTGATATTCGCAAAAGCGGTACTGCATTTGACTTACCAATTGCAATGGCCACATTAGGCGCAAGTGAACAGCTCATTAATCCAGAAAAGTTATTGGATTACGTTATAATGGGCGAACTTAGTTTAGACGGCACCGTTAGATCCATCAAAGGGGCTTTGCCAATAGCCATACAAGCACGCAAAGAAAATTTTAAAGGATTGATTGTACCCAAACAAAATGCCAGGGAAGCTGCTATGGTAAACAACCTGCTGGTATACGGTGTTGGGCATCTAAACGAAGTGGTTAATTTTTTTAAAGATGCAACTACTATCCAACCTACAATAGTAAATACAAGGGAAGAATTTGCTTACGCACAAAGCGATTTTGATATTGATTTTTGTGATGTAAAGGGGCAGGAAAATATAAAACGTGCGTTGGAAATTGCAGCCGCCGGTGGTCACAATGCCATTTTGATTGGCCCGCCGGGTGCTGGTAAAACAATGCTGGCAAAACGTTTGCCTACCATACTTCCTCCGTTGAGTTTGCAGGAGGCTTTGGAGACAACAAAAATTCACAGTGTAGCTGGTAAGCTGCCGGAGAATGCTACACTTATTTCAAAACGTCCTTATCGTTCGCCACACCACACTATTTCTGATGTTGCGTTGGTTGGCGGCGGCGGTAATCCACAGCCAGGCGAAATTTCTCTGGCACACAATGGCGTGTTATTTTTAGATGAATTGCCAGAGTTTAAAAGAACGGTATTGGAAGTAATGCGACAACCAATGGAAGAAAGAAGGGTAACAATTAGCAGGGCAAAAATTGCACTTGAATTTCCTTGTAGTTTTATGCTCATCGCCAGTATGAACCCCTGCCCTTGTGGTTATTTTAATCATCCCGACAAACAATGTACCTGTCCACCGGGAGCTGTACAAAAATATTTAAATAAAATTTCGGGACCGTTGCTGGATAGAATTGACCTGCATGTAGAAGTTACGCCGGTTGCTTTTAGTGAACTTTCGAGCACCAAACAATACGAAAAAAGTGACCTCATCAGAGAGCGGGTTATTAAAGCCCGTAACATTCAGGAAGCAAGGTATAAAGACAATGAAGGCGTGTATGCCAATGCACAAATGAGCAGTAAAATGCTAAAAGAAATTTGTGTAATTAATACTGCCAGTCAAAACTTATTAAAGATTGCGATGGAAAAATTAAATTTATCTGCCCGTGCTTATGACAGAATTTTGAAGGTTAGCAGAACGATAGCAGACCTCGACCGCAGTGCAGATATTAAAGCAGAACACTTAGCAGAAGCTATTCAATACAGAAGCCTGGACAGAGAAGGTTGGGCCGGATAAAATAGCAACTCGTACTCCTTATAGAAATGGTAATTTCGTACTAACTAAACTCATTACTTTTTAATGCCTGCAAAAATTCTGATAGACTGCGAACGCATGAAATATCAACATACCGGATTGTATCATTATTGCTACAACCTTGGTAAAAATTTAGTAGAAAATTGTAACCGACAAAGCGAAACACTTCAGTTTTTTTTACCTGAAAAAGAAGGTGCTATTTTTGGGAAAGAGGAAGCTTATTTTCATCAAAAAAGCTGGCATAAACTACTGCTGCCTTCTACCCGCCAAATAAATGTTTGGCATGCTACCCACCAGGATACAGCTTACTTTCCCTTGCACAAAAAAGTTCTGATAGTATTAACCATTCATGATTTAAATGTACTGCACAATACCACCAAGACTGATTTAAAGAAGAAACGCTTTATAAATGAAATAGAAAAAAAAATTCATAGAGCCGATCACATTACGTTCATTTCAAAATTCACTAAAACCGATGTTCAGCAATATGTTGATCTTACCAATAAACAATCCACGGTAATTTATAATGGTTGTAATATAGTAGAAATTGAAAATCCACTCAAACCTTTAAATGCTCCAACAGCTTCTTTTCTCTTTACCATTGGCACTGTTACTTATAAAAAAAACTTTCACGTTTTGCCAGCGTTGTTGGTAGGAAACGATAGCGTATTGATTATTGCAGGTATTACCCAAAGTGAGCCCTACAAACAAAAAATAATTCAGGAGGCTATTAAGCACCAGGTTGAAAAGAGAGTAATTTTTACCGGGTCGATATCTGAAAATGATAAGCAATGGTATTTAAAAAATTGTGAGGCTTTTGTTTTTCCCTCTTTAACCGAAGGCTTTGGACTTCCTGTAGTTGAAGCAATGTATTTTGGTATTCCTATATTTTTATCTCCTTACACCTCTTTACCAGAGATTGGTGGCGATGTATGTTACTATTTTAATTCTTTTGATAAAGCAGCTATGCAACTAACGATACAACAGGGTTTACAACATTACCGTACAACTGCTGCCAGTGAAAAAATTAAAGCAAGGGCAGCGATTTTTAGTTGGAAAGATGCGGCACTTAAATACCTTGAAGTGTATAGAAGTTTGTATTAACGATAGCAATCATTTATTTAATCATCACAAACATCTTTAAGCAGAAAAGATATTTTCGTAGAGCAGATCGTTTTTTTGATGCAAGCAGCAGATTTTTATATTTAAAAAATAATACCATCCTCTGAAAGTTATTTAGCAGTGAAAAATTTTCATACGATTTTACAATCCTTCGCAGCACTTCTTTTTCTTTTACAAGTTCGTTGGGACAATTATTATAAAAAGCTTTTATTCTTATTCTTATCCGCTTCTTTTCGAGCCTATTTTTTTCAGCCTTATTTATTTTATTATGCTTGCGACTTTTACCACCTGCTGCCCCAAAAATATTAGCACTGTGCTGCCGGTAACTTGCAAGTGGTTCGTTTAAATATTTAATGCCTCCATAAAAAGTTGCCATATAACTCAACCACCAATCATGCGGAATTACTTCAAGAAAAGGAATTACCTTTTGCATAAAATCTTTTCTTATCAAAGTGGCATGTCCGTAAATTCTACAAAAAATAGCTTGCTGCAAACAGTTATCATAATCATGGCAATTGCCCCTGTCAGAAATATTTACACCAATTGGCTGTAAGTTTTCATCGCACAAAACAGAATCGCAATAAATTACTGGATAGCTGCCAATGACCGCCTGCATTTTTTTAATCTTATCAACATGCCAAACATCATCCTGGTCGCAAAGTGCTATATATGTACCGCTTGCAAGTGTACATCCCTTTTCAAAATTTTTAACGTAGCCCAAATTAATTTTATTAGAGTAAATATTGATGTGCGGATATTGTAGTTGAAAGTCTTTTAAAATTTCAATGGTATTATCAGTACTGCAATCGTCAACAACAATGATCTCAATATTTGAATACGTTTGAGCCACCACGGATTCCATTTGCTGAGCCAGAAATAAACTACCATTGTAGGTTGCAATAACAATTGATACAAGTGGCAATTGTTTAGCAGTTGAATAATTTTCAAATTGGTGCTTAGATTCTATCACAATAAAATAAAAAATTTAATGTATTTATGAATTGGCTGGTAGTAGCTTTGCTTTAACAGGCTAGGCAATATTTTTACACAAAAATATACATAGTAAACTGATGTTTAGCTTATACCTTATTTTTAAACCTTAATTAATTTTAATAAAACGCTTCATGGATCAACCGCTAATTTCTGTTATTGTTTGTACCTATAATGGCGCTTTGTTTTTAGAAGAGCAGCTTCAATCAATTCTTACTCAAACATATTCAAACATTGAAGTAATTATTACAGATGATGCTTCTACAGATGCCACTTGCCAAATCATACAAAAATATAGCACCAACCCTGCAATCACTATTAATTTAAATAAAGAAAATATTGGTTTGCAAAAAAATATCGAGTTGTCTGCCGGCTTATGCAAAGGAAGTTATATTGCCTTTTCTGATCAGGATGATATATGGTTACCGCAAAAAATTGAAAGTTTATATGCAGCCATTGGCAAGCATTCGCTTGTTTATAGTGACAGTAAACTTATTGATAATAAAGGAAATGATTTACATAAAAGCTTATCCGATTTCAGACGTTTTAAAAATATTTACCATTCAAAAGGATTTGGTATTTATAACGCTGTATCCGGCCACACAACTTTGGGCACAAGAGATTTAGTGATGCAATCGCTACCAATACCTACAGGATTTTATCATGATTGGTGGATTGCAATACAGGCAGCCAATTTAAATGGAATACAATTTTTAAATAAAAAATTAACACTTTACCGGCAGCATGATAATAACCTTACAGAAAACATAATTGAAAAAGAATTGGGTTCACGGCCATTTTATAAAAGATATGAGGAATATAGCAGAGATCTTAAATGGCTTGAGTTACTAAAAAATAATCCGCTTGAAAAAGACAAATCGTTTTATACCGAGTTTTATAATTTATACTTATTAAAAAAACAAGGTCGCTTTGTTTGGCCACTATTCTGGTTTTTGATTCGGCACCAAAAGAGCATTTTCTTTTTTTCTAAAAAGAACTTCCTAAGTCAATTATTTGAAATTAGAAAAAGGGCCAGGAGCGAAAGAGAAGTATAACTACTTTACTGCAGGGTGAATATGCATACATTAAAAGTAAATCACAAAAAAACATTATGGTTTTATCAGCCGGTAATTTTTAAAATCAAATAATCTTTTACCGGTTTTTTTCTCAAACCAAAATAATAATTTTTCTTTTAGTGAAAACTTTTTCTGGCTCAGATCCAATTCAATCTGCCAGTTTTTTCTTTCAATGCGTGGTTGTATTACAAGGGGATGTGTACCGGTAAATTTGCGAAGTGAATCATAATTTTTTTCAAAGTCGTATAACTCAGGTGCTGCAGCAGGTGAAGTGTTTTCTATAAAAGCCTCACCAAGATAATACCTGTCAGTATCTTTTTGTTTTTGCCGCATTTGCTTCGGACTTTTTACCCAGCCATAATGATATATTTCTGCATCAATTAAAACAACGTCCAACTTTTTATTACCTTTTCTAAATCCCTGCGCATCTTTATAAGAAGAAATTTGTTTAACGTTTTTAATCATCCTCACTTCATAATTATACCATTTACGGCTATCGCCAACATAATCGTAAGTAGCATAAAAATGTAGGTATTTAAAAAGTAATCCTTCTACCTTTTCATTTGATAGGTATTTTTTTGCAGCTTCAATAATAGTTGTATGGTATTTCTCATGTACAATTTCATCAGCTTGTATGTAAAATATCCAATCGGTATCTGCAGAAACAAGTGCGATTACTTTATCTGTTTCCACTGCATACACTTTACCTCCTTTGCTTAAACTCATATCCCACCTAGAAAACACTATCCTTAACTTATCAGATGCAATGCTATTTATCAGTTGCTCAGTATCATCTTCTCCCCTGTCTATGCTCACAATCATTTCATCCACCATCGGTAAAATCGAATTGATGGCCTCTACAACCGGGTAATCATTCTTTACTGCATTTCTAATTATAGTTACACCTGTTATTTTCATGCTGGTTGTTTAAATATATCAAAGAACCGAAATTATTCTGATAGAATTAGTATTACAGAAAACAAAATGTAGCACTTAAAATACCTGTTTGGTTTTAAATTTTTTATAAAATATTTATTTCAATACCATGTAGTTAAAGTGGTTGGTGAGACACCAATCACGGAAGGCAGCAGTGGCGGGTGTCCTCACCCGCCACCCAGTTTGTTACCTAAATGACATTGATATTTAATTATTGAAATCATATATAAGGCAGGCTGTAATCTTGTCATTTTCGCCAAACTTGTACGATATTTGGTACATCGACACTTTTCAATATATCATTACTCATAATTTAGCAGATGAAAATATTACTTACTTATTTAAAACCTTATAAAGGGTTGATTGCATTAGCCCTGCTGTTGGCTGCCATCAACCAGGTTTTCTCCATGCTTGATCCATACTTTTTTGGTAAACTCGTAGATAAATTTGCGGCTCATCCCAAACAGACAGGCTATTACGATGCAACAAAAGTTTTTCATGTAACTGGCACAAGAACGCAATCGGAATTTGTGTGGGGTGTTTTGGGTATGCTTGGTATTTTAATTAGCGTAGCAATGATATCAAGGATTGCTAAGGCATTCCAGGATTATTTTGGTAATGTTATTGTTCAAAAATTTGGTGCTAAAATTTTTACAGATGGCCTGCAACATTCAATGAAACTGCCTTATCAGGAATTTGAAGACCAGCGCAGTGGTGAAACATTATCCATATTATCAAAAGTAAGGTCGGATACAGAAAAGTTTATTATATCCTTTATAAATATTCTTTTTGGCATGTTGGTGGGTATTGTATTTGTATCTGTTTATGCAGCAAGGTTACATTGGTCTATCATGCCAATTTACTTAGGTGGCATGTTAATATTGGCGTTGCTAACGAGTTTACTCAGTAAGAAAATAAAAGTTATTCAAAAAAATATAGTAAAAGAAACAACTGTGCTGGCAGGTACTACCACAGAGTCTTTAAGAAATATTGAACTGGTAAAAAGCCTTGGACTTACTAATCAGGAAATAGGAAGGCTTAACAAAAACACGTACAAAATTCTTGACCTCGAATTGCGAAAAGTAAAAAGCATCCGCACCTTAAGTTTTATACAGGGTACTTTTGTAAACCTACTTCGCCAGTTTATCATGTTTACATTATTGTGGTTGGTTTTTCAGGATAAATTAACCGCCGGTGAGGTAATAACACTTACCTTTTATTCCTTCTTTATTTTTGGTCCCTTGCAGGAAATTGGCAATATTATTCTTTCTTACAGAGAGGCAGAAGCGTCTCTTAATAATTTTCACAGCCTTATGAATAAATCCCCTGAGCCAACGGCTGTTAATCCAAAACCATTGGGTAAAATAAATGATCTTGCCTTTAAAAATGTAAGTTTTAAACACACTACTGCCAGCCATAAAGCAATCGATAAAATTGCCTTTACCGTTAAGCTTGGTGAAACCATCGCCTTTGTTGGCCCAAGCGGCAGTGGTAAATCTACTTTAATGAAATTATTGGTTGGTCTTTATCGGCCACAAGAAGGGAAGATAGAATACAACGGACTTGATGAAACCGAAATTAATTTTGATGATCTCCGCAAACAGATTGGCTTTGTTACACAAGACACTAATTTGTTTAGTGGTACCATCAAAGAAAACCTACTGTTTGTTAACCCGGTTGCCACAGATGACGACCTAAAGGATGTGTTAGAAAAGGCAAGCTGCACCAATTTAGTACTACGTGCCGAAAAAGGTTTGGATACCATGATTGGTGAGGGCGGGCTTAAATTAAGTGGTGGCGAAAAACAGCGGCTATCCATTGCCCGTGCATTATTAAGAAAGCCACAGCTACTTATTTTTGATGAAGCAACCTCTGCATTGGACTCTTTAACAGAAGAAGAAATAACAAATACCATCAAAGAAATATCCTCTGCCAAAGAACAGATTTCTATTTTAATAGCTCACCGCTTAAGTACCATTATGCACGCCGATAGAATTTATGTGTTGGAAAAAGGCGACGTAGTTGAAACAGGTACGCACGAAAAACTATTAGAAGAAAAAGGATTGTATTATGCTATGTGGCGGCAGCAAATTGGAGAACGAAAAAAAATGCAACAAGTACCTGTTTAAAATATTTAAACAACGTTGTAGTTGAGTGCCCATTAACCTGCTTTCTTTTCTGCATATATTGCTATAGAGGAACTTTGTTGATGGCTATTTAATTCATTAATAAATCTTTTAAACTCCATAATCTCTTTTTTTGAGAAGGTACTATTTTTTTTATTTACTGAATAACTTCTTGCGTCTTTCATACTTATATCCCTCATCCATTCTGCTGATGTAACAACATCAAATACCTGAGCATCATAGATGGTTTTCTTAATAACAAATCCTAGCTGTGTGAGTAATTTTGTGATGCTTTTAATCGAATGAATAAAGAAATGTCTAGGTGGATCTAAAAAAACCATGTTAACTCCGTATTTGTCAAACAAGGGTAAACTCATGATGGGAATTCGAATTAATAGTTTTCCATTGTCATTTAATATTTGATAAAGATGGCTTACAACTTCAAATTGATTATCCATATGTTCTAAACTATGGTGCATCATAATTATATCAAAGTGCTCCTCTATTTCATAAATTGATTTTTTTAAAATTTTAAGTTGCTTATTATAAATTATGTCCTGTTCAACGTAAGGATCTACCCCAGTAAGATTTTGAAATCCAACCTGAAATAAGTATTTTATCAATTTACCATTGCCACATCCAATATCTAAAATTTTATCATTTTTATCTTTTAAATTCATATTTGTAAACCAGGAAGCTATTGTAGGATTGTATTTAAACGAAGCAATGGAACCCAAAACAGATTTTTTATAACCTGATAAATGATCAAATTGTAACTGCTTAAAATAATTTAATCGCAGGGGTTTCTCTGCTTTCTGATTTAATGAATAATAGTTGTCAGGATAATATTTTTGCATGTTTAGTGGAATATTTTCAATTTGAAAACAAGTACAATCAGCGCACTTAAAATATTTAAATTCATCTCTAAAACCAAACATCATTTCCTTTAACACATAGGCCTTGTTATTTTCCGCATTACCACATATTGTACATTTCATATTATCCAATTACATTAAGTTAGAAGTAAATTATACCATAACTAATTAAAAGTAATTTAATTAAGCTACACTACCATTTATAGCATATCTGTAAAGCCTAAATTTTAAGGTAGTTTTCTCAAATAGTGTGCATTTAACTACCTTCACACCTTATGGAAAATAAACGACCCAAACCCAATTATATATGGAGTATGCTCACTATGCGGTGCCCAAGATGCCGAAGAGGAACTATGTTTAAAAATAGCAATGCTTTTAAAAAATTAAACCTTTCTTATATTTTAGATATGCCAGAAACCTGTCCTGAATGCGACCAACGGTTTGAACTTGAAAATGGTTTTTGGTACGGTACAGGGTATGTAAGTTATGCATTGGCAGTTGCTGTATCTGTAAGTACTTTTTTGGCTTGGCTGGTACTGATAGGCGTATCTACAGAAGATAACAGAATTTTTTATTGGCTTGGATTTAATGGGCTTTTACTTGTAGTGATACAGCCATGGCTAATGCGCCTTAGTCGTGTTATTTATTTATATTTTTTTGTTAGTTACGATGAAAATTATAAGCAAACAAAGCCTGTAGAATTTGATCACAATCAATAAATTACCAATGAACCAGCTGTTAAAACTACTGGTTGATTTTAGAAAGAGATAAATTCCAAATTAGTTCGTCAGTAGATTTATAGAAAGGAGGGCAATTATTTTTCATTTCATTAAAGCAATCTTGTTTTGAAAGTATTTTATTTTTGTATAAATACAAATATTTTTATCTCGCTTGCTGCGGTATCGCTTACGCTGGCAACACAGGCTCAATTGGGTATGCGGCCTCAATTTCATCCTTATTTATTCATGATTTTTTTTGCCACTCTTTTTGATTATAACCTGCACAGGCTTATTACGGTACTTACCAACAAAGAGGCGTTAAATGCACCTAAACACAGTTGGGTAAAACAAAAACTGCTCATTTTTTATGCGGTAGTAGTTATGTCTATTATTGGATTTTTATGGTCAGTATCAATGATGGATAAAAAAGTATTATTTACCCTGTTTCCGATGGCCCTTGTTACTATTTTTTATTCTGTACCAATTTTAAAAAGTAAACAAACTATTTTAAGATTGCGTGAAATACCTGGGTTAAAAATATTTTTAATCTCCTTTGTATGGTCAGCTTCAACCATTTTACTACCCATTATTAAATCTTCAAATAATTATAATATTGCCACTATTATTGCAATGCTGACTGAGCGATTTTTGTTTGTTTTTGCTATTACCATTCCATTCGACATTAGAGATATGGAGGCAGACGCAAAACATAAATTAAAAACCATTCCATTGTTATTAGGCAAAAAAAAGGCAATGATATCAGCTAACTTGTCGCTTGTACTATTTATAGCAGTATGTATTCTACATTATAATACCTTCAACTTAATGTGGCTTAATTGTGCATTTTCACTTTCTGCAGTAAGCACTTTATTTTTTATGAATAATAAAAAATTACAGTCACATCCCTATTACCATTATGGCATTTTAGATGGCACGTTGCTATTGCAGGGCATATTAGTTTTAACAGCTTATTACATTCAATTTATTTTCAATTGAATAACAAATTTTGCTTTATAATGTAACGGATTTTTTAAAAATTTTTAAAATTCACCTTCCTAATTCTATTGCTTGTAAACTGCAAAGGTTATAATATAACAGTTATAGCAGCTTTTTTTACGGAATACTTTTTATCTATCCATTTTTCTACTTTAAAAGATAGCCAGGCACTACCTGCACCAACAATTGCACCTGCCAATACATCTGTTGGATAATGAACTCCCTGGTACATGCGGGCATAACCAACAGACGCGGCATATAAGTAGGATGGCGCAATTACATACCATTTTGGAAAAAGTAAACTTAAAGATGTGGCAGTACAAAATGCAGCAGATGTATGACCCGAAGGAAAGGAATAACCGCCGCCAACATCCTTTTTTACAATGAAAGAATAGGTTATAAAAGGGCGATCACGTTGTATTATTTTTTTCATGCCTTGTGTAACCATGGCAGATAAAACATATCCTACCACCATATACACTGCATTTTTTTGCATTTTTTTATCGTTCTTAATAATACCGGCAGTTAGCACGCCGAGTGGAGCAACAATACCAGTTACAATTACACTTTGTGCAGTTGCTTTAAAAAAATTATTTTTAAATGTACTTTCGTTTTCATTAATCGTTTTTAAAAGATTGATGTCGAAATTTTGTGTGAACGCACAAACCGTTGCCAATGAGAATATACTGGTAAGGACAAAATATTTTTTAAGCTTCATAAAAAAGTTTGATACTTACACTAATAGCATTTAGCCATTAGTAAAAAAATTATTTGCTAAGCAAAATAGCTACCGTCTTAAAAGAATGAAGCCTATATTTTACTGAATGGTACAATTTTTTGAAACCAAAAAATGCTGAACATCTTTTTAGCGTTATTTACTATTTACTTTAAAGCTTAAAGGAATATTTAATTTAAAACTAAAATTTCGACCCATATTAAATACGCCAATTCTACCTGTTACCAAATTTTCTGCACTGTACTTAAGTCTGCTTAAATGATTTTGATAGGCAACATCCTCAAGGTTATTGCCACTTATATTAATGCTGCAAATTTCTTTCCCTTTTGTGTTTACAAATGCTGCTCCAATACCTGCATTTAAAAGTGTGTAGCCTGGTGTAGCGGTTTCTGTATTGTAGGCAAAAAAGATATCGTGCTGTGCAAATGTATTATCCATTTCCATTTTTACATAAAAATTACGAATATTTTTAAGAATCTTTTTAAAATTGCCCCTGAATTCTGTTATCAATCTTGGTGCTGGAATAGAAGGTAAATATTTTGTTGTTTCAACAGGTTTTTGTAAACGGCCGGATACATAAGAAAAAGTATTTTGAATATGTAACCAATCTAAAGGATGGGGATGAATATCAATAGTGGCCTCTATGCCACTTAATATTGCTTTCTGCTGGTCAAATTTAAAAGCAGTTAAGCTGGTACCTCCAATATTCAAAGTACTATCTCCACCACTTGCTGCCGCTAATTTTCTGTATAAAATAAAATTGCTGAAATTATTATAAAAAGCAGCTACGCTAAAAGAGATGTGCTCTGTATTTAATTCTATTCCGGCATCTAACTGTGTACTGATTTCACTCTTTAAATTTACGTCTCCATATTCGTACCGTACGGTCCCTTCATGAGATCCGTTAGAAGCGAGCTCTGGAATACTAGGTGCCCTAAAACCTCTTGCTGCATTCAATTTTAAATTTAAGTGGTCAGTAAGCTGTATTGCTGAGCCGATACTTCCTGAAAAATTTGCAAAGGATTTTTTAAAGGCTGCTCCTTTTATATCTAAGCCATCCATCAATTCTTTTACGTTTAAATTTCTTGTATCATAGCGTACGCCGCCGCTAAGTGTAACTTTATTAATTGTTTTTTGCGTGTATACATAACCGCCAATATCAAACAAGCTGTAATTTGGTATTAGTTGCTTAACACCTTTATTTGTGTTTTGCTGCTGCATACCATTCATCCCAATGGAGGTTTTCCAGCCATTTTTTTCGGCAAAATTGAACCTTGCGGTGTAGGTGATTGTCTTTAAATCAAAATACAGCGCCCTTTCGGTTAATTTATCCGGGTTTCCAAATTCTTCCCGCTGGTTGTGCTGAAAGCCAACATTTAAAGACAAGCGATTTTTACCAAATTCAAAATTATTATCAGAGGCTATTTTAAAATGCTGGATATGCTGATAGGGGATTTCAGGTACAGTAGAATTAAAATCAACCTCGGTTGCTCTGGCAGTTCCGCCACCTGCAATTGGCTTTACAAAAAATCCACTAGCATCTCTTTCTCCCTCTATCAAACCTGTTTTTAAATTAAAATTACTAAATAACAAATGGCTGTAACCCCATCCTGCATTGTATCCTATATAACCGCCTATATTATTTTCATTAAATTTTGAATTAAAAACCTTACCGTCATATTTATTTTGGTAATCTGCGGCAGCAACGGAAGATCCATATAAATTCCAGTTAATTCCTTTTACATTACCTGCAATATTACCATTTAGCGTTCTGGCTTTATTGTTGGTTTGATAATTTGAGAACAGGTTTGCTTTTATCGTATTGTTTTCAACAGGTACATTGGTAATAATGTTTATTACACCTGCTGTAGCATCGCTTCCATAAATCAATGATGCAGGGCCTCTTAAAATTTCTACCCGGCTTACGCTTGCTTCGTCTATTTCAATGCCATGTTCGTCTCCCCATTGCTGCCCTTCCTGCCTAACGCCATCATTAATGGTTAATACCCGATTATAACCAAGTCCACGAATGATTGGTTTGGAAATAGATGGTCCCGTTGAAAGGGTTGCTACACCAGGTTTTTTAGCAAGAGCTTCAATAATGTTGGTAGAGGAACTTTGAGCTAATTCTTCTTTACGTAAAACAGATACTTGAAAAGGTGTTTTTTTTGATTGGGTTGACGTGCCAACGCCTGTTACTATTACAGCATTGTTTTCAATAACAGCTTCAGTAAGTACATAATCCTTTCTAGTTTCACCAATAATATCAATATTTTCAATAACCGATGTAAACCCTACATGCGATATTTCAATTAAATGTTTTCCTTCGGGTAAATTTTTAAAACTAAACTTACCATTGGCGTCAGTAGTACCGCCTACTTTAATATCAGAAAAATAAACGGATGCACCCTGGATAGCTACTTTTGTAACAGCATCTGTTACAATGCCATAAAATGTTCCCTTCAAAATAAAATGAGCACCTTCTATTTTGCCAGCATAACTATTGCCAAATGAAAACGACAAAAAAATGGCAACTATTCCAGTAAATAACTTCATAATCCTATATTTTATATTGAAACGTTGTTGCAAATATATAGCATTATTTTTTGCAACTATGTTTAATTTAATTGCCACAAAATAAAATGTTCCTGTTGATAACAGGAACATTTTAAAGATCAATAACAATTTAAAAACAACTATTTAATATTTTCAATAATACCTGCAATGCCCTGTCCGCCACCAACACAGGCACTTACAATACCATATTTTTTATTTAACCGCTTCATGTCATTTACCAATTGAATGGTTAATTTGCAACCGGTACAACCCAACGGATGCCCCAATGCTATTGCGCCTCCATTAATATTTACAATCTCATTATCTAAATTTAAGTGGCGTATTACTGCCAATGATTGTGAAGCAAACGCTTCATTCAATTCTATAAGATCAATATCAGATAACGTCATATTTGCCTGCTTTAATACTTTTGGGATTGCCTCTACCGGACCAATACCCATAATACGTGGATGAACACCTGCACTGGCACAATTAACCAACCGGGCAATGGGCTTTAAGCCTAGTTCATTGATCATTCTTTCACTCATTACAATTACAAAAGCGGCACCATCACTGGTTTGTGAAGCGTTGCCTGCGGTAACTGTACCCCCAATTGCAAAAGCAGGTTTTAATTTGGACAATCCTTCTGGTGTTGTATCAGCTCTTACTCCTTCGTCCGTATCTACTAAATAAGTTCGATGCTGTTTTTTGCCTTTTGCATCCAGATAAACTTCCTGAACGTCAATGGGTAATATACCCGTTTTAAAGAAACCACTTTTAATAGCGTTTCCAGCTTTAAGATGGCTATTGTAACTAAATAAATCCTGGTCTTCCCTGCTTATATTGTATTCTTTTGCAACAGCTTCGGCAGTTAAACCCATGCTTAAATAAAAATCTGGTTCTTCGGACGCAATAGAAAATGCCGGCGATGTTTTCCATCCTGCCGTTGGTACCATGCTCATGCTTTCAACACCGCCCGCAATAATGCATTCTGCCATACCGGTTCTTATTTTTGCAGTAGCGATGGCGATACTTTCAAGCCCGCTTGCACAATACCTGTTAATGGTAATGCCGGGTGCATGAATACCAACTGCCTTTGCAGCTATCATTCTGCCAACCTGTAAGCCTTGCTCTGCCTCGGGTACAGCATTTCCTACAATAACATCATCTACTCTTTTTACATCTAATTGCGGCACGCTGCCCAACAATCCTTTAATAACATCAATAGCCAAATCATCAGGCCGGGTAAATCTAAAACCTCCCTTTTTACTTTTGGTAATTGCGGTTCTATATCCTGCAACAATATATGCTTCCTGCATGGTCGATAAATTTTACCCTATCTCCTAAAGGGGTGATAAAAATTTTATATACTTCTTTACGCAAAGTAGTATTAGTTGTTTATGCAACTTTATCTACCAAAGTTATAATTTCTTCACGAAAACAAAAAACTGAAACTAGTCCCCTAATTTTACAACAATATGTATAACCTCTTACGCTCTTTTTTATTTTTATTTGATCCTGAAAGGGTTCATTATTTTTCGATGAATGCATTAAAATTTCTTTGCAAAAGTAGATTTATAAAAAAGTTGGTTGCAAAAAAATTCACACCTGCTCCATTTGCAGGTTTAAGCCATACAATTTTTAATTTGCAATTTACCAATCCTGTTGGGCTTGGTGCCGGCTTCGATAAAAATGCACTTTACCTCACTGAACTAGCGGCTTTGGGATTTGGTTTTGTAGAGATTGGAACTGTAACGCCACTACCTCAGGTTGGCAACGACAAACCAAGATTGTTCAGGCTCCCAAAAGATAAAGCACTTTTCAACAGAATGGGATTCAATAACGATGGCGTAAAAATAATTGCCGAAAGGCTTCGCCAATGGCTAGTTGAAAATCGTACAATGGCAATCCCGGCTTGTAAACTAATTATTGGTGGTAATATTGGTAAAAATAAAATTACCCCAAATGAAGATGCTTGGAAAGACTATGAAATTTGTTTTACTGCTTTACATGACCATGTTGACTATTTTGTAGTGAATGTAAGCAGCCCCAATACGCCTGGTTTAAGGGAATTGCAGGAAAAAGATTCCTTATCAAAAATTTTACAAAATCTTCAACAACTTAATAATAAAAAAGCAACGCCTAAACCAATATTATTAAAAATTGCACCTGATCTTACTATTAGTCAAATTGATGCTGTTATTGAACTTGCAATGGAAATAAAACTCGATGGTTTGGTTGCAGCAAACACTACCATTAGTCTCTCTGCCCTGATCACTGACGAAGCCTTACTTAAAAATATTGGCACTGGAGGATTAAGCGGACAACCATTAAAACAACGAAGCACAGAAATAGTAAATTACATTCACCAAAAAACAAATGGGCAGCTACCTGTTATTGCAAGCGGTGGAATTTTTACTGGTGCCGATGCAAAAGAAAAATTAAATGCCGGCGCCAGTCTGGTGCAGGTTTGGACGGGTTTTATTTACGAAGGTCCTGCAATTGTTTCTAACATTTGTAAATCCTTATTGTAGATCTACGATTAAAACTTTATTTATGGATTATTTATTTACATCAGAAAGTATTATCAGTTTTTTTGTATTGGTAATTTTAGAAATTGTATTGGGAATTGATAATGTAATATTTGTAAGTATTATTATTAACCGGTTACCTCCTGAAAAGGAAAAACCTGCCAGAAGAATTTGGATGGTAACAGGCATCCTTGTACGCAGTATATTGTTGTTGGGACTTGGATGGTTACTGACACAAAAAGGTAAACCCGTATTTACAATATCCGGTAAAGATTTTGACCTTGCTAGCCTTGTAATGTTAGTAGGCGGCTTATTTTTGATTTATAAAACAGTTAGAGAAATTCATCAAAAACTGGAAGGCGAAGATGAAAGTCATCAAGACAATAATAAACCCAGCCTTAGTTTAAATAAAGCAGTTGTACAGATTATATTAATTGACATGGTATTTTCTTTTGACAGCATTATAACTGCAGGCGGAACAGCAGAACATGTAGAAATAATGATTGCCGCTGTTGTGATAGCGATGTTTATTATGTTTTTCTTTAGTCCTAAAATTTCTTCTTTTATTCACAAGCATCCTTCGCTGAAAATGTTAGCGCTTTCATTTTTAGTGATGATAGGTTTATCGTTGGTGATAGAAGGATGGAATGCAGAAAAGGCACATGATTTACATTTAAAAAATTATATTTATTTTGGAATGGCTTTTTCTTTTTTAGTGGAGATATTAAATATGTCAATACTGAAAAAACAGAAGACACGTAGGGTTGTAGAGTTAAATGAACCAACATTAAAAGAAAAAAACCAGTCAGACCAGGCAAAATAATAAAATATAATTTATTGGAAAATAAGCATTTTTTCCTTTTCATTTTTTAATAAATACAAAGAATTGTGGCTGCTACAACGCCTGCTGTTTCGGTACGTAATCTTGTTTTGCCCAGTGATACAGGTAAATAATCATTTTGAAGTGCCATCGTTATTTCCTCTTTACTAAAGTCGCCTTCGGGCCCAATAAGAATAACGCTTTCTTTTGAATTGATGGTAAGCCTATTAGCTAATTGCTCCTTTAAATTTCCCTCTTCGCAATGCGCAATAAATTTTTGCTGAATAGTTGTTGTAGAAACAAATTCTGTGAATTTAATGGTTTCGTGCAAAACCGGCAACCAGGTTTGCTGCGATTGCAACATGGCACTTATCAAAATATTCTTCATTCTATCGTGCCGAAAATATTGCTTTTCCGTTCTGCTACAAATTAAAGGAAATATTTCTGTAACACCTATCTCGGTTGCTTTTTCAAGAAACCACTCAAAACGGGCACTGTTTTTAACCAGAGAAATAGCAATACTGATTTTTTTTACCAGTGGTGGATGATTTAATACCGTCAAGATTTTTACGATGCATTTTT
The DNA here is from genome assembly GCA_025352695.1 of Ferruginibacter sp. Classification (GTDB taxonomy): domain Bacteria; phylum Bacteroidota; class Bacteroidia; order Chitinophagales; family Chitinophagaceae; genus Ferruginibacter. The sequence goes on from JANXSK010000216.1 coordinate 38,840, forward strand.
TTCTATTGTTATCAACGATTTCCGCAGTAAATAAATTTCCTTTACCATCAGTTAGCAATAGCTGTTCGCCATTTTGCATGCGCAATACCTGTGCTACATGTTTGGATGTTTCTTCGTTTAAAACAAATTGAGTAGTTTCTATTTTAATTTGACCGGTATAAAAAAAAGGTAACGCCATAAATAAAAAAAGAAGGAAAAATTAATTTTAATATCCAATTCTTCATTAAAAAATTATTAATTGTTTAAAACGGTGCATCATCATCAAAAGCCCCATCATTCATTTTACTACCCTTTTGAATATATAATTTAGCACCGCCTCCATCATCATCACTTTTTACAGGCCTAAAATTTCCGCCGGGAATACCGCCACCAAAATCATCTCCTCCTTCGTTATCTTCCACAAATTTTTGAATATGGAGTAATGCTCTTAGTTTGATGGTATCTAAACTACCATTTCTATGTTTAGCAATTTTTACATACGTTTCGCCTTTATTACTTTCACCATGTTCGTTAGCAGTAATATCATAATACTCGGGGCGGTATAAAAACATTACCATATCCGCATCCTGCTCAATAGCTCCGGATTCACGTAAATCACTTAACTGCGGAATTTTAGCACCTTCTTTTCTTTTCTCCACCTCACGACTTAACTGGCTCAATGCAATAATAGGCACCTGTAATTCTTTTGCCAATCCTTTCAGATCTCTTGAAATACTACTAATTTCTTGTTCTCTATTACCATTTTTATTATTGCCACCACCACTCATTAATTGCAAATAATCTATAATAATCAACCCAAGATTGTGTTTGTTTTTTAAACGACGGCACTTGGCTCTTAACTCAAAAATGTTTAATGCCGCAGTGTCATCAATATAAATAGGCGCATTACTTAAGCGTTCAATACCACGCTTATATAATTGTTTCATTTCGTGCTCTTCCAGTTTACCACGGTTTATCTTCTCCAGCCAGATCTCACTTTCCGCACTCAAAATACGCTGCACCAATTGTCCTGCACTCATTTCCAAACTAAAAAATGCTACTGTTGTTGGTTTTGTAGGATGCAATGCCGCAGTACGGGCAAGGTTAAGTGCAAAAGCTGTTTTACCAACAGAAGGCCTTGCTGCTAATACTATTAAATCGGTTGGCTGCCAACCGTACGTTAATTTATCTAATGATGGAAACCCACTTGGCACACCAGTAAGATCTTCATCCCGGTTACGCATGTCTTCAATACGTTGAATGGTTTTTACTAATACCGTATTGATGTCATCAAAATTTTTCCTAAGATGACTATTGGTTATTTCAAATAATTTGCTTTCAGCATCATCCAACAAATCAAAAACATCGGTACTGTCTTCATATGCATCACCAATTATTTCACCACTAATACGTATCAGTTCCCGCTGAATAAATTTTTGCAACACAATTCTTGAGTGTGCTTCAATATTGGCAGAAGATACAACTGCGTTGGTTAATTTAGATACATAATAAGGTCCTCCAACAAGATCAAGCTCTTCTTTAAATTTTAATTCTTCTACAACAGTTAATAAATCTATTGGCATACTTTTTTGCGCAAGCGAAATCATGGCTTTAAAAATTCGCTGGTTGGCTTCCACATAAAAACATTCTGCTTTTAAAATTTCGATAACTGTATCAAAAGCACTTTTTTCTAACATAATTGCACCAAGCACCGCTTCTTCAAGATCTTTAGATTGCGGGGGCACTTTTCCAAATACCATATTGCCCATATCAAGTGAAGGTTTTCTTCTTGCTTTTCTGTCTTTATTCAGGTTGGTCAGCTCCATTTTTTATTTCTAATTATTCGTTATTTGTAAAGATTGATTTATATTTTTTTTCTTATTAAACTAACTATTGCTTTGCGCCGATGTAAGCTGCTTCAATAAATAGTTGCTTTAATAGTATGCTGCTTGCTACTAAAAAGTATTGCAGGGCGGCTAAGATAAAGTCAAAATTCTTACATTTATGCACATTGTGATATTGGTAAGTTTTTATAAGTATTTTCCACCACCTATTCACACTCAAAATTACTTTATTAACGGCTTATAAACATTGTTATTAACAGGCAACAATCAAACCCAGCCGCATTGCGTAACAATTTATTAACAAAGCAAAGGATTGCATTTTATTTTTCTTCACTTCTTACCTCTTTTATTTTACTTGTTTTATTCACACTTAAGCAGTAGCTTTTTGGAGATTCAAATAATTGTAATTAGTCGCATATTTACAGCTTAACTGTCAATAACTATCTTTGCAGCATCTAAAAAAATAATCATTTATAAATGACAATTAGTTACAATTGGTTAAGTGAGTACTTGCCTGAAAAATTAGAGCCTGAAAAACTAAGTAAAATTTTAACTTCTATAGGTTTAGAAGTTGAGCGCCTGGAAAAATATGAAGAAGTAAAAGGTGGACTGGAAGGATTGGTAATAGGAGAAGTATTAGAATGTACCAAACACCCTGATGCAGACAAATTAAGTATTACTAAAGTTACTATTGGCACAGATAAACCACTACAAATTATTTGTGGAGCACCTAATGTAGCGGTGGGGCAAAAGGTAGTGGTGGCAACAGTTGGATCTACTATTTATCCTTTTACAGGAGAATCAATTACCATGAAAAAAGCAAAAATTCGTGGAGTGGAAAGTTTTGGTATGATCTGCGCTGAAGATGAAATTGGGATTAGTGATAATCATGCTGGCATACTTATTTTGCCTGATGATACGAAAGTAGGTTTGCCAGCAGCGACCTATTTTGGCACTTACTCAGATTTTACTTTTGAGATAGGTCTTACGCCAAACCGGATGGATGCCATGAGCCACCTTGGTGTAGCCAAAGATGTTTGTGCTTATTTATCACACCATAACAAAAAAGATACGCATATAAAATCACCGTTTAAAAATAGCTTTAAACCAGATCACCAGGGCTTGCAAATTGAAGTTAATATTGAAAATTTCCTAGCCTGTGAAAGATATGCCGGCGTAAGTATCCAGAATGTAACAGTTGCAGATAGCCCTAAATGGTTACAACAAAAATTAAAAAGTATTGGTTTAAGGCCCATCAATAATATAGTTGATATCACTAATTTTATTTTGCATGAAACAGGACAACCCTTGCATGCCTTTGATGCTGATATGATTGTTGGCAACAAAGTAGTTATAAAAAATATGCCTGAAGCAACTCCATTTATAACACTTGATGGCAAAGAAAAAAAATTATCAGAAGAAGACCTTGTTATTTGCAATGGAGAAGAAAGCATGTGCATAGCAGGTGTGTATGGTGGCGCTCACAGTGGTGTTACTAAAAGTACAAAAAATATTTTTTTAGAAAGTGCCTGGTTTAACCCGGCTAGTATTCGTAAAACTTCTTTCCGCCATGGGTTGCGTACGGACGCTGCTACACGTTTTGAAAAAGGAGTAGATATCAGCAACACAGTTAATGTGCTGAAGAGAGCTGCTGTAATGATAAAGGAAATTGCAGGTGGCGAAATAGCTTCTGATATTACTGACGTTTATCCTGACCCAAAAAATAAAACAGAAGTGGCAATCAAATACCACTATTTAAAAAAATTAAGTGGGAAAAATTACCACGGAGATACCATCAAAAATATTTTAACTGGGCTTGGTTTTGAAATCATCAAAGAAGGGTTGGATGATATTCGTGTAGCTGTTCCTTTTAGCAAGCCCGATATAAGTATTCCTGCAGATATTGTTGAAGAGATCATGCGGATTGATGGTTTGGACAATGTTGAAATACCCTCGCACATCACCATTTCTCCTGCGGTTGAAACACTTGCGCAGGAAGCTGCTTATAAAGAAAAAATAAGTACCTACCTTATAGCAGCAGGTTTTAATGAAATTTTTACCAATAGTGTTACCAATGCTGCTTATTACGATGAAGAAGTATTACAAACTACGGTAAAAATGATTAATAGCCTAAGTGCCGATTTAAATGTGCTAAGGCCTCAAATGATGGAAACCGGCCTTGAAAGTATTGCCCACAATTTAAATCGCCGTAACACCGATTTGCAGTTTTTTGAATTTGGAAAAACTTATAGTACAACGGAGATTGGCAAATACGAAGAGAAGCAACACATAAGTATTTACATTACCGGTAAAAAAAATGCAGATGGATGGAAAGGAAAAGGAGAAAAAACAGATTTTTATTTTGCCAAAGGTATTTGTGAAAAAATAGCCGCTTTACTTGGTATAACAATCACGAACTATACTGAAAAAGCAGAACAAAAATTAGAAAGTTGCCTGCAGGCAAAAGTTAAAAATGATACAATAGCAACCATTGGAAGCATTAATAAAAAAGTACTGGAACTTTTTGACATCAAACAGCCTGTTTTGTATTTGGATATCAATTGGGATAAGGTTTTAGAACTTAATAAAGCATTAAAAATTACGTATACAGAAATTTCAAAATTTCCATCTGTACAAAGAGATCTTGCAATTGTAGTTGATAAAAAACTGCCTTACGAGCAGGTAGAAAAAGCAACCTGGGGAGCCAAAGTAAATAAACTCACTTCTGTTAACTTGTTTGATGTTTTTGAAAGCGAGAAATTAGGTGTCAATAAAAAATCAATGGCAGTTAGTTTTACTTTTTTAGATGAAGAAAAAACAATGACTGATAAAGATATTGATGGTATGATGAACAAAATCATTGGGCATTACGAAAAGGAATTAAATGCGGAGATAAGAAAATAGTATGGGTATCATTTAATTTGCCGCAAGCGCACATGTTAAAGCTGTAAAATTTACAGAATATTATTATGGCAGAATTGGAAGAAAGTTTTAAGAGAATCAATAATAAACTCCAGCAATTGCTGAAGCAACACCTGCTGCTACAAAAAGAAAATGAAAAGCTGAAGGAAACACTAAAAACCATTCAACTTACAAAAGACCAGGATACAGAACAAATTAGCAGATTGCAACAGCAGGTAAGTATCTTAAAAACTTCCATTGGACAAATGACAGAACCTGATAAAAAAGCTTTTGAAAAACAAATAAACCAATATATCAAAGAAATAGATAAGTGTATCGGTTTACTTAGCGAATAAAATAATTATGTCAGAACTTATTCCAGTCAATATTGTCATTGGCGATAGAAACTATCGCATTAAAACGCTTGCAAAAGATGAAGAAGTTATTCGGCGCACGCTAAAAATTATCAACGACAAGATAATAGAATTTAAAACGCAGTTTGGCGGTAAGGATATGCAAGATTATATAGCGATGGTTATGATTTGGTATGCCACTCAGGCAAGTGCCGATAGCAACCCTGCTTTAGAAAAAGAAGTAATGGATGCATTACAAAAAATGGAGTTAGCTATAGATAAAGCATTGTAAATTACTTCAATAACCCTTTTTGCCCACTACTTAACTCTGCAAAAAATGATTATCTTCGCCAACTAACTATCTCACTCCATCATTTTGGGTAAAGACAGCATATACAAGATTGTGAACCGTTTAAAAACAAAAACTTTCAATGGAACTAAACATACTTTCCATCATCATTGGTGTAGTAGCCTTAGTAATAGGTACTATACTGGGTAAAATTATATTTACTAAAAACACCAAAAAACAAGTTGAAGAAGCCGAACATCAATCTAAACTAATTTTAAAAGAAGCCGAATTTACCGCCGAAAATTTAAGAAAAGAGAAAGAGCTAGACGCTAAAGAAAAGTTTGTGCAAATGAGAGCAGCGCATGAAAAGGATGTTATGCAGCGCAATCAAAAAATTGTTGATACAGAAAACCGGACTAAACAAAAAGAACAAAGCATAAATCAAAAAGAAGGCAATCTGGAGAAGCAGGTAAAAGAAAACGAAACCATTAAGGAAGCACTTAACCGGCAGATTGAAGTGGTAAACTCCAAGCGCACGGAGTTGGAAAAACACCAGGAAGAGCATATTCGCCGGCTTGAAAAAGTAGCAGGATTATCAGCTGAGGACGCAAAAGCCCAATTAATTGATAGCCTCAGACAAGAGGCGCAAACAAGGGCGCTTGTGATTCAACAGGAAATTATTGAAGAAGCAAAACTAAAAGCCAATAAAGAAGCCCGTAAAATTGTTATTCAAACTATTCAACGTACAGCTGCAGAACAAGCCATTGAAAATTCCATTACTGTTTTCAACCTTGAAAGTGACGAAATAAAGGGATCTATTATTGGACGTGAAGGCCGTAACATTAGGGCTATAGAAGCTGCAACAGGTGTAGATTTAATTGTTGATGATACTCCTGAAGCGATTGTTTTATCTTCCTTTGATCCGTTGAGAAGAGAAATAGCCCGCCTTTCTTTACAACGTCTGGTAGCAGATGGTCGTATTCACCCAGCTCCTATTGAAGAAGTGGTTGAAAAAACTAAAAAACAACTGGATGACCAGGTGATGGAAATAGGCGAACGTACAGCCATGGAGTTAGGCGTACATGGTCTACATAAGGAATTAATCAGGATGGTAGGCCGCATGCGCTTTCGTTCTTCCTATGGCCAAAATCTGTTAATGCACAGCAGGGAAACTGCTAACCTTTGTTCTATAATGGCTGCCGAACTAGGTATGAATCCTAAATTGGCCAAACGTGCTGGTTTGTTACATGATATTGGCAAAGTACCTGATGAAGAAACTGAATTAAGTCATGCTTTATTGGGCGCCAAATTGGCTGAAAAATATGGAGAAAATCCGGCTGTTGTTAATGCAATCGGAGCTCACCATGATGAAATGGAAATGCAATATGTAATTTCCCCCATCATACAAGCTTGCGATGCTATTAGCGGTGCAAGGCCAGGTGCAAGGCGTGAAATTATGCAACAATACATTCAGCGAATTAAAGACCTTGAAAATTTAGCACAATCCTACCAGGGAGTTGAAAAAGCTTACGCAATACAGGCAGGAAGAGAATTACGTGTAATTGTAGAAGCCGATAAAGTTAGTGATGGAGATAGTGATAAATTGAGTTTTGAAATAGCTCAAAAAATTCAAACAGAAATGACTTTTCCGGGGCAAATTAAAGTAACTGTGATAAGAGAGAAAAGAGCTGTTAATATTGCCCGGTAATAAATACTGGCAACATAAAGTTTAGTATATTAACTTTATGTGTCTTTTTTTCAGGTTTTTTTATAAAAAAATGGCTTTCAGTAAAAAAATATTCATTATACATTTTACAATTATAAATTAAACCCCTACCTTCGCCCTCCGCTAAAAATAAAGATTATGAACGCAGTAGCATTTGTACACGAGCAACTAACAGCCAAACCAACACTTCCTGCATTTAAGGCAGGTGATAATATTACTGTTAACTATAAAATTGTAGAAGGCAGTAAAGAACGTATCCAAAGCTTCAAAGGCGATGTGATCAAACGCCAGGGAGTTGGTGCCACCGCTACTTTTACAGTACGCAAAATGAGTGATGGAGTTGGTGTTGAACGTTTATTCCCTTTTTATTCTCCAAACATTGAAAGTATCGTGTTAAATAAAGTGGGTAAAGTGCGTCGTGCCAAATTATTTTACCTTCGTGAGAGAAGCGGTAAAAGTGCCAGAATTCAAGAAAAAAGAATGGCTGTTGCACTCAAAAAGAAATAATTCTATTAAAAAATACTGCAAAGCGAAAATCATACAATTGATTTTCGCTTTTTTCGTTTAAGTCAACATTAGACTTTAAAAAAAATTTTTATTTAAATTTTAAAATAAAATATAAATAAGCATTTTTAAAGGTTTACCGCTCTATTTAGAAACTTAATTTTTAATCTAAGACCCATAAACTCATGAAAAAATCAACTTTATCTGTATTAATTATTTTAATTGCAATAATATTTACTTCTTGCTCAAAAGGTATAACAATATATGAAGCTGCTAACGGAAAAGCGAAATGCGGTCGCCACATCAGGTAAATACTTATTTTAAATTAATAAAAGATTGGATTATTAACAATCAAAAAACGATGGAAGAAGATATTTCTTTTATCTTTGTTTCCTAAATTTAATATCATGTTACTATCAAATTTAAATGCAGTTTTTTTAATTGGAATGCCAGGTGGATCTGAATGGATTTTTATTCTTTTGGCAGTAGTATTATTATTTGGCGGAAAAAAAATTCCTGAGTTAATGAAAGGAATTGGAAAAGGCGTTAGAGATTTTAATGATGCAAAAACAAACGTAAAGAATGAGATTGAAGAAGGTATGAAAGAAAAAGATAAAGATCAAGAAATACGTGAGTTAAAGCAACAACTTGATATAAAGAAAGAGCAGGATGCACAGGCTCAGAATTTGGCTAAATAGTAAACCTTTTGTCCTACATAATAATTACGGCTGAAGTGATCCCTTCTGTATACCAAATTAAATTGGCGTTTACAGAAATTCATACTTCAGCCGGTTTTGTATATACCATTTAAACTTATTGTACTTGTTTACTTCAATTAATGAATATCAACAACAACTTCTCTTAGGTAACACAACCTGTGTTGCTACTGTTACTCATTATCTTGAAAATATTAATAGTAAAAAACAACTAAATGCATTTACAGAAGTATATACTGACGAAGCGTTAGAAAAAGCAGCTACATTGGATGAAGAACGACAAATTGATTCAAAAAAAATGGGTCGTTTACACGGTGTTGTAATTGCAATTAAAGATGTTATTTGTTACAAGGATCATTCAGTTACAGCTGCAAGCAAAATATTGGAAGGATTTGTATCTATCTATAATGCTACCGCCGTACAAAGGCTATTAGTTGAAGGCGCTATAATAATAGGCAATTGTAATTGTGATGAATTTGCCATGGGTAGCACCAATGAAAATTCTGTTTATGGCAATGTACTAAATGCTTTGGATGAAACAAAAGTACCAGGCGGTTCCTCTGGTGGTAGTGCTGTAGCGGTGCAGGCAGAAATGTGCATGGTTAGCCTTGGAAGTGATACCGGCGGTTCTGTAAGGCAACCTGCAGATTTTTGTGGTATTGTTGGTCTAAAACCCACTTATGGTAGAATATCAAGGTATGGACTAATTGCGTATGCTTCTTCCTTTGACCAGATTGGTATTTTTGGTAACACGGTTGAGGATATTGAAGCTATATTGGAAGTTATTGCAGGGCCAGATGAATATGACAGTACTGCCATTGAGCAACAATATTATTCCATTAAAAATACTGTTGATACAGTATTAATTCCTTTATCAGAAAAAAATTACAGGATAGCTTATTTTAAAGAAGCTTTGCAACATACTTCGTTGGATAAAGAAATAAGTAACAGCATTTTTACAACTATAGAAAAATTAAAAACTAAAGGACATTCTGTAGAAAGTGTTGATTTTAATTTATTAGAATACGTAGTTCCTGCTTATTATGTTTTAACAACTGCAGAAGCCAGTAGTAATCTAAACCGTTTTGATGGTGTTAGATTTGGCCATCGCACAAATGAAGCTGTTGCAGATTTAACGGAATTTTATAAAAAAAACCGGAGTGAAGGTTTTGGTAGAGAAGTGCAACGAAGAATACTACTAGGCACTTTTGTTTTAAGTGCAGGCTATTTTGATGCTTATTTTACAAAAGCGCAGCAAGTAAGGCGTATGCTGGTTGACAGAACTATTCAAATCTTCAGCGATTTTGATGCTATTATACTACCCACAAGCCCTGCTACCGCATTTAGTATTGGCGAAAAAAGTGATGATCCAATAGCGATGTACCTGGCAGATATTTATACAGTTTTTGCTAACTTAACGGGGTTGCCTGCCATTTCGGTTCCTCTTTATAAACATAGTAATGGGATGCCTTTTGGACTACAAGTAATTACAAATAAAATGGATGAAGTAACTTTACTACAGCTATCATCCTTATTAATGCGGCAGTATAAAACTGATTAATATTTAATCAATAATGAAAAAGTACTTTTTAATTATTTACCTATGTATATTATACCAATATGCAATAGCTGGTAAACTTATCTTATTGTCTGCTTCAAATAAAATACAACAACAAATTGTAAAAGATACCATACCAGAAAATATCGCTAAAGAGGATGAATTAATAGAAGAAGTTCTTAAGACAAGAACAATTCCTAAAAAAGAAAAAGTTCAATATTTTAACCAGGTTACCAAATATGGATTCAAGAACCTTTTTGCTAATTATAGTTACAATGCAGCTTTACCTTACACAGCCCAAATAAATCCTAATGCAGAAATTTTTGTACAGGATTATATAAAAGTACATGGCAATTACCTGCAAAAAATGAAAGGTTGGGGACAGCCTTATTTTAATTTGATAGAAAACATTTTGCAACAATATGGATTACCTAAAGAACTAAAATATATTGCAGTTATTGAATCTAACCTAAGCACCGGAGCTACTAGCGAAGTGGGTGCTGGTGGCCCCTGGCAATTTATGCCTTATACTGCAAGAGATTATGGATTGGTTATAAACGGCTATATTGATGAACGAAGAGACTATTACAAAAGCACACATGCTGCGGCTAGATACCTGCTTTCGTTATACAAACAACTGCATGACTGGCTACTTGTAATGGCCGCATATAATGGGGGAGCTAGCAGAGTTTACAGCGCTATTAAAAAAAGTGGTAGCAATGATTTTTGGCGGTTGCAATATTATCTTCCTGAAGAATCAAGAACTTATGTAAAAAGATTTATAGCCACTCATTACATTATGGAAGGTGGTGGTGGTGTAACTATAACAACCGCAGATGCATCATTATCCAACACAAACGAGGTTGGCCGAACCAGTTACCCATTTATAAAAAACAATTCAAATCCATATTCAAAAAAATCACCATTGTCAGAAAGCGAGTTGATAGGTGTTGAAGTATTATCAATTTCAGGGAAATACAATTCCCTGATAATTGCAAAAAATATAATTATGGATATTGCTCAATTCAATCATTTTAATCCTTCTTTTGAAGCTGCCATGTCGACCAATGGAAATTTCGATTTACGGTTACCTTCCGATAAAATGCAATTGTTTGTAGCCAACAAATACCAAATTTTAAATGAAAGTGTACAGGTTCTTTTGGGAGGTGCAACAATACCCGATTTTAAAACAGTTTATCCCGCCAGTAAAAAAAAACAGCCTAAATAGTTTAAACATTCTCGCTAGCTTAATACACTTTTTATTACATCCGCCTTTAGTAAACATTCTTCATATTCTTTTTCAGCATTGCTGTAAAAAGTAATAGCACTACCAGCCTGAAAAGACAAGTATTTTGAAGATGCATTATATAAAATGCTTCTTATCACCACATTAAAATCAAAGTCTCCATTAGGATCTACATAGCCAATAGCCCCTGAAAAAATTCCTCTCCTTGTTTGCTCATATTCTTCAATCAATTGCATTACTTTTTTTTTGGGTGCTCCTGTCATTGAGCCCATCGGAAAAGTAGCTTTCACTATGTCTGTCCAATTTATTCCTTCAATGGCTTCGCCACTGATTGTACTAATCATTTGATGTACCTGAGGGAAACTATAAATGCCAAATAATTCAGTTACCTGCACAGTTCCCTGTTTACATATTTTACTTAAATCATTCCGAACAAGATCAACTACCATCACATTTTCACTCTTTTCCTTTTCACTATTCAATAAATTTTGTTTACTGATATTATCAAGTTGCAGATTTAATAAATAGCGTTTAGCCGTTCCCTTTATGGGTTGAGAAAATAATTTATTTCCGCTCTTTTTAAGGTAACGTTCCGGGCTGGCACAAATACAATATTTATTAGCTACTTTATATAATGCAGCAAAAGGATTGGGCGAAACCGCTATTAGTTTTTGGTACACTGTTATTGGGTCAATGGTAACGCCTGTTGAAAAAAATTCCTGACAGAAATTAATCTCATAACAATCGCCCCTTAAAATATGTTGCTTTAAATGTTGGATGGTATTTACGTAAGCTTCTTTGGTAAATCTATTGCTTATTGTTAGCCGGGTATTTACGGGCTCGTCCTTTATGCAAGAACAAGATTGGATATCCGAATATATTTTTTCAGCATTACCATCACAATGAATAGTTAGCGCATTGTTGTTTAACTGCAATACAATTTCCGGTACAAAAAAAAAGGTATCCTTAAACCCAATTCCATCAAAATTATTAGATTGTAATTGTTCTGTTTCATTTTTAAGATCGTACCCAAAATGACCAAACAACCAATCTTGTTGTATCTCGCTAAATGCTTTTAACTGTGTAAAAGCATTGCCAGCGTCCAATTCCAATTTTGCTTTACAGCCTACTGCAAGTAAACACTCAAAGGCCGGCACTTCATAACTATATCCACTGTTATCCAGCAAACAAAAAATGTTGAACGGCTTTAACCAGTTCAACATTTTTATTTTGAATTCAATATAATTATTAATTGTAAATGTAGTAGCTTTTCTCACATTATTTTTTTTTACTACAGTCAATTACTTCGCAAGTTGTAAAGCTTACAATAAAACATAACTAAAAATCTTCATCATCATCAAATCCTCCTCCATCATTATCCATATCATCAAAGCCCAGATCTTTAAAATCTTCTTCCTCCTCATCTTTGGCTGATTTTTTACCGGCTGATTTTTTTGCTGCTGATTTTGGAACATCAAACTCATCAAAGTCTGAATCCCAGTCATCTGCTACATCGCCTTTTTCCCATTCATCATCAACTTCTACATCGTCCTCGTCCTCTTCATCCTCGTCAGTAGCTTTTTTTGGAGCACCCTTACCCTTTTTTACCGGCTTGGTGTCTTCATCAAAATTATCGTCATCATCATCATCGTCGTCTTTTTTAGATTTAGGCGATGATTTTGCAGCAGATTTATTTGCTGATACATCTTCTCCGGGTATTGTCTTTTTTTCTTTATCAGATTTCGTTGCCATAATTTAACCAGTTAATATTGCAAAATTTCTTATAGATTTTTAAATAGCCAAAAAAAAAGGCACTTATTTTTTATTATTTTTTTATGCCAGAATTATCTGGTCTCTACCCGGTCCATTACTAATATATTTGACTGGCACTTTTAAAAATTTATTGATGTAATCAATGTATATTTTCATCTTTTCAGGAAGTGCCGTGTAATTATCAATAGCAGTAATATCAGTTTGCCATCCTTCAAAACTCTTATGAATAGGATCAATTTTAAGCTTATTCATCTGAAATGGTACGTAGCTCTTTTCCTCGCCATTAATAGAATAGCCATTACAAACTTTCAATTCAGGTAAAGCATCTAAAATATCAGTCTTTGTCATTATAATTTGAGTAACGCCATTTATCATGCAGGCAAATTGCAGTGCTACAAGGTCAATCCAACCACAACGTCTTGGTCTTCCTGTAGTAGCCCCAAATTCGCTACCTGTTTTACGTATTAATTCGCCCATATCATCATCCAATTCTGTAGGAAATGGTCCGCTGCCTACCCTTGTGCAATAAGCTTTCGAAACACCAAATACATCCTTAATTTTTTGAGGAGCAATACCTAAACCGGTGCAAACTCCGGCAGAAATGGTACTGCTGCTGGTAACAAAAGGAAAAGTTCCAAAGTCAACATCCAGCATACTTCCCTGCGCACCTTCGGCCAATACCTTATTGCCTTGTTGTATTTTATCGTTTATAAAATATTCCCCATTTACAATTTTAAAACTTCTTAGCTCTTCAATAGCTTCAAAAAATTCATCTTCCCAATGACTAATATCTTCCTGAAAATTATAATTATCCAGCAGGCGCTGGTGCTTTAATCTTAATTTAATATATTGCGATGTAAAGGTTTTATCTAGCAAATCGCCAACTCTTAAGCCGTTCCTACCTGTCTTATCCATATAAGCCGGACCAATACCTTTTAATGTTGAACCGATTTTTTCATTGCCTTTTGCTAACTCACTCGCCTTATCCAATGCCCTGTGTGTTGGTAAAATTAAATGTGCACGCTCACTGATGTATAAACTTTTTTTATAGTCAACGCCCATTGATGCTACTGTTTCGCATTCTCTTTTAAGTGTTACTGCATCTAAAACAACTCCATTGCCAATTAGATTGGTTTTACCCTCGTGAAAAATTCCACTTGGTATCTGGTGCAGTACTACTTTTTTTCCATTTACATACAGCGTGTGTCCTGCATTTGGACCGCCCTGAAACCGGGCTATAACATCATAATTGGGGGCAAAATAATCAACTATTTTCCCTTTACCTTCATCACCCCATTGGAGCCCGAGAATTACATCTACCATTATAAATATTTATCGTTTTAAATTAACTCCCTTTTCCTGAAAAGAAATCAGCTGATTGTACTTTATATTTTGTGAACTAAAGTTAAAATAGGCTCATCATTGCCTCAATTTAAAAAGACGAATAATCACTTTTTATCGCACATTTTTTTGATATTTTATTAAAGCCTACATAACAAATTATATGCACTTTTTTACTTACTTGTTTTATTGAAGGGTAAAAATAAAATGAAATAATTCAACCACCTAAAATGAATTGTATTTATTTACAATTTGGGGAGAAAATATCTTTCTACTTTACATAAAAAAACTGCAACCATTAATTGCAGTTTTAAAGATATTTTTTCTTTTACGCCACTTTTAACATACTCATTTTACTGGTATTAAATTTACGTTGCGCATATTCCAACGTTACTTCAAAGGTTTTTACTTTTTGAGAAGGCAATTCGTACATAGCATCGGTTAAAATACTTTCGCAAATACTGCGTAACCCTCTAGCACCTAATTTGTATTCCAGCGCTTTTTCTACCATAAAATCGAACACTGCAGGTTCAAAACTTAAGGCAATTCCTTCAATTTCAAAAAGACGTGTAAATTGTTTTATCAATGCATTTTTTGGTTCGGTTAAAATATTGCGCAGTGTAACTGCATCCAAAGGATTTAGGTAAGTGATTACAGGTAAGCGGCCTAATAATTCCGGTATCAAACCAAATGTTTTTAAGTCCACCGCATTTATAAATTGTAACAGATTTTTTTGTTGAAATTCCTGCAACTCTTTGTTTACGCTAAAACCAATCGCATGTGTGTTTACACGGCGTGCAATAATTCTATCAACACCATCAAATGCACCACCGCAAATAAACAAGATATTTTGAGTGTTAACTTTTACCAATTTTTGTTCGGGGTGTTTGCGGCCTCCTTGTGGTGGTACCAATACTTCTGTTCCTTCCAATAATTTTAATAAACCCTGTTGTACGCCTTCGCCGCTCACATCTCTGGTAATAGAAGGGTTGTCACTTTTTCGGGCAACTTTATCAATTTCATCAATAAATACAATTCCTTTTTCGGCAGCGGCCACATCGTAGTTACAAGCCTGCAATAAGCGGCTGAGCATACTTTCTACATCTTCGCCCACATAACCGGCTTCTGTAAATACAGTAGCATCTACAATTGCAAAAGGAACATTTAACATTCTTGCAATTGATTTTGCCAGCAATGTTTTTCCAGTTCCGGTTTCGCCAACCATGATGATATTGCTTTTTTCGATCTCTACTTCATTTTCTACTTTCTGGTTCAATCTTTTGTAATGGTTGTATACTGCAACTGCCAAAATCTTTTTAGCATCATCTTGCCCTATAACATATTCATCCAAAAATTTCTTTATTTCAATGGGCTTTTTTACCGTTAATTTTCCGGAAGCTCCCCCACCCTGTTTTGCATCAGGATAAATCATCAGTTCCTGACCAATTATTTCTTGCGCATGTTCTACACAATTTTCGCAAATATGCCCTTCCTGACCGGCAATCAGTATTTTTACTTCATCGCGGCTTCTGCCACAAAATGAACAGTGTAATGTTTGTTGTTTGGCCATGGTAACTTGTTTGAACGCTGAGTTAAAATTTATGCGACTGCAAATATAGCTAATCGACAACTGTATTAAAGACAATTGTATGTTTTAGAACGTTGCAACAGATTAATTAGCTTCAATATTTATTATTGTTAATAATTCCAATTTATAAAATATATAAAATTTAGGATTAATTTTTATAAGGGTTATTTTTTCCTATTTTGTAGATATACTTACCCTAATAATTTTTAATGTATTATTTACTGCCTTTATTTCACTGGCATAATATTTATTTATTATGGATATGTAATATTTAATTATAGTTTAACTTTTATAATTTATCTTTTTATGGCTTAAAATTTAACATTAAAAATTAGAAGAATTAAAACTTTTTAGGGATACTTGGATGAGAAAATTTAAGGTTGTAAATAAAAAAAATATAAAGCTAAACAAACCCGCTAAGTGGATTACAAATAAAATTAGGAGTATGGGATTTTTTGTGATAATTTCTGTGAACAACAATATTACTAAGCTAAAATATGCTTGCGCCAGAAAATATTAGATTTGATCGTTATCCTGCATTTGTTCTTTGGTTATATATTTCAAATATGATTCAATTATTTTTTTATGCCTTTAATTATGATCGGACAAAACTTACAATCACTTCATGCAGATGTTAGATCAGAAACTGATTTTTGAATTAATGAATTAGCAGCAATAGAGAATGAAACAATTTTGATGCATCTTGAAAATCAAAATGAAATCATACTTCAAATTTTACGAAATATTTAATCCAAGACTGCTCAAATAAATAGTCCTTTTAAAGACAAAATAAAAAGTACCTAATAAATCCAAAATATTTATTAATGATTTATTCAGCATGTTTTTTTAAAATTAACAATAATACTTAAGGCATATGTTATTAAATAAACAGTTTAAAATAATGCTCCTTAAATAAAAACTGCTTTACAGAAATTTAAAATACCGGCTTAAAAATTTAATTAGTTCGATATTACAAATCTTAATTTTATAAATTATTAAAATGCAAAAAGTATTTTTCAGTATCCTCTTAATCTTTAGTACTTCCCAATGTTTTTCTCAATATTATTTTTCTTTGGCCCCAAGTTTAACAAACACCTCAGGAACAATTGCAGATAAATCGAATTTAGTAATTGAAATAGGTAAACAATGGGAGGTATTTAGCATGGGTTTAGACATTGGAAAAACAACATTGAGCAAGGTAACTGGAAGTGATACAAGTATTTATTTAGAATTACGGCCTAGCTTAAATGTATTTCAGGAAGGAAAATTTACTAGCACCTTTACAACAGGTATTGGCTATATCTTTCGTGCAAAAGAAAATTTGCTAACAGAACTCACCTATGGAATAGAATACTCTTCTTCACCCAAGACTCATTTTAATGTATTTTTTGGCCAATATTATTATAGTGGAAGAGTATCTGCTAGTAATGTTTCATTTTTTGGAATTTCTGCAATGTTTTATTTGAAACCTAATCAATCGGAAAGCCTAATTAAACATAAATAAAAATAAATTATCAGGGTATTAAAAAATAT
The DNA here is from genome assembly GCA_025352695.1 of Ferruginibacter sp. Taxonomy (GTDB): domain Bacteria; phylum Bacteroidota; class Bacteroidia; order Chitinophagales; family Chitinophagaceae; genus Ferruginibacter. The sequence continues at coordinate 56,191 of JANXSK010000216.1, forward strand.
GAATTCCTAGTTATCAATAGCCCCTGTTTGGCGCAAATACCTCTTCAAACTGTTTTACTCTTGCATTGGCACTGGGGTGTACGGCTGGCAATGTGTGTTGAATTAGCTTGTGCCCCACTTGCTTATCAAAATAAACTTTCTAAACAAAATTCATACAGTTTAATCATGCCCTCATTTTTTGCATAATATTTTACGCTGTGAAATACACATGGTTTTAAGCTACAAAAATATAAATGACATTTTTATAAAAAGTTTTATGGCTGCCATTTTTAAGCTTATTTGTATTTGTTGGCGTTTGTTGTATATCAATATTGGTTGCTAAATACTTGTTGCCTCATTTTTGTTGTCTGGCACAAGCATAATAATACAAATTACCCGCCCGACATGGTTGCTACAAAAGCAGCCTTAACTTCGATAAAGTGCTTTAACCAAATAAAGGTCTTTATTCATTTCAAACAAGTAAATACTTTATTTGGAAAATTTTTCTATGCAGATAAAACTTTAGTGTTTTAACACCCTATGGTTAATACCGTGCTTTTTCAATGCAATCTAAAACTTATACCGACAATTAAATACCAATTGGTAATCGATTCTTTACCTTTTTATATGTAAACACATTTAAGGACGAGACATTCTATTACAAACTTCATTTCATTTAACTTTTATTAAACAGCTGCTTCATAAAACAGCCCCTTGGCTAATTTTATGAAGCAGCTGTTTGCTATAATTATTGACGATAAAACGACTACTCTTTAATTATTGACGTAGATAAACTAATTGATTTACCGAATAATTGCAATTGGTATTTACCGGCAGCTAAATTTCCATCAATGGTAAAATTGTGAGAACAATAGTTGTTACCATCGTGCAATAATGTAATTTTTTTAATTAATTGACCATCGGTATTATACAATTGCAAAGTATAGTTACCCTTTTCTACATTAGTTAATTGAAAATTGATCTTATTATTTTTGATACTGTTTGGATATGCAGTTATAGCATTTGTGATATGTTGCTTATTGATAATAACCTTTACCGTAGGGCTGTAACTCAATTTGCCACTAATCCCAGTTGCCTTTATGCGATAATAATGATCACCATCTGTAACATTTGCATCTAACCAATTATATGGCGAGCCCACCTCTGTGTTAGCTGTTGCAATTAATACAACTGCAGTAGTAAAGTTGATTCCATTTACCGATTTTTCTACTGTATAATTGTTGATATCTTTTTCAAAAGCTACCTTCCAGTTTACAGCAATATCTTTTTGTTGTGCGCTTGCTTTTAATAACACCAATACAGGTGCAACTGTAGATAGCTTTGCAAATACAATACTAAAACGATCTGCTTTATAAGAAGCTGCATTAGAGGTAACTGTAAACGGCACCGTTGTTAGGCCAGCCATATTTATAAGGGTATTATTTATAGTGGTAGCATATTTATCTTTCAATAATCCGTATAAATCTTTATTTTCCATCCCTTCTGTAGTAATTTGTAAATTATAATTAATCTGCTTGAGATTAGAAAATTTTAAAAAAGTAGTATCATAAGTTTGAATGGTTTGCCTTGATTCAATAGATATCATTTTACCCTCCCGCTCAATACTTACGTTTTCTGCAGAATTGTACAGTTTTAAAGCATCATACTCATCAATTTTATTATTGCTGTTATTATCATAACTTGTCAATACTCCATCTGCAAAAAAAGCTGGGGCATTTGTATTTGGCGCAAATAAATTTACCCTTACCAAACTATTATTATTCATTGGCCTGAATGTGTTATCACTGCCAGAATTATTTTTATCAGTTTCTTTAAAAGTAAGTGTACTTGCACCACCACCTGCTGGGGTTACAAAAAATGCTTCTCCACTTGGTATGTACTGGCTTACGGGGCTAACGGATGTTGTAGCTAAATAAGAGTTTGATCCTGTATTCCACGTTAAGGTAACATAACCCCCAATCCCATTACCACTTCCAATTTTAGGATCCCATAAATAGAGTACATCTTTTACGTTGGTCTTTGTTAAAGTATGAAAATCGATAGCTGCAGGATATGGATTCCCAACCAAAGAAAAGCTGCTTGTACTTATAGGTACAACAATATTATTCGTATTTACCTGACCGATAATACGTAGTGTGGTTGGTGTTTTCAGCGCATTTATACCTTGCGATAAAAACGTACTTCTATCTCCCCGCACAAATAAAAAGTATCCCGGATAAGAGGCTATAGATGTATTGGTTCCCGGGATTAAAGGCAACCCTAAAAATTTACTTGAACCACTATTATAAATCATTATAGATAAATTTTTATTTACACCCAAATCAAAACCATTTAAAACGGTGCCACCCGTAATTTGTGTACCATAACCTGAGATTGGATTGGTTAAAGTTGCGCCTTCCTGCCACGCTGCATTTATAGTAGGTGCCCCACTTGATGCTACAGGGGCTGCAAGTAAGCGCCAAGCACGTTTAGCAGGTATATATCTTTCGATAATAATGTTACCGGTAATGCTGTTTCCACTATTAGCTCCTCCGTTTGTAATATCCGCTAAACGAGCGGTACCAGAAGCAGTTGATTTTAAATTGATAAAGCCATTTGTAGCAAGTGTTTTACTGCTACTGCCAAATGCAAGGCTGCCTGTTATATTTTGCAACCCATTAATAGTGACATTATTGGTTATAATTAAGTTTAAAATATTATTATTTACAAATACATTGGCAGGTATTGTTTGTGCAATAGTTCCGTTCATTTCAATAGTACCGGCAGATGCATCAAAAACTCCTGTATTTAATATTTGCCCGGCTATTTGTAATGTGGCCCCTGAAACTATTAATGAAGCACCACTTTGAATAGTAATATTATTTATTGATTGAGCAGTAGAAATGACAGGATAATTGACTACGCCTCCCGGTATAGTTACGTTGATGGCTGAAGTAGGTATTAAACCTGAACACCAGTTATTTGGATTAGTAAAAGCACTACCCCCAATACCCGTCCATAAGCCAGCAGTACTACTAGAAACTACATTGGTATAACCCAAAGAAGAACAACCATTAAGTGATACCTTTAATATGTAAGTACCTGAGTTGGCAACTGAATAAATAAAGTTAGGATTTTGAGAAGTAGATGAAAAATTGTTCGGACCCGTCCATGCATACGTAGCACCATTTAGAAATGTACTTGTTAATGTTACTGGCGAGCCATTACAAACCGGACCATTATTGCCAGCGCCATCCGGTGAATTATATATTGTACCAATTTCTGTAGAACTAAGTGCCCTGCTATAAATCAACGCATCATCCAGTGCTCCGGTAAAAAATTTATTTGTGGGTTGAGATGGCCAGCTTCCATTAATATTATCATACCCTATCCTCCAATAACCTGTATAACTTTGACCCACTTTTCCAAGAGCATTAGCACCAACCTGCACACCATCAATGTATAAAAATAAGCCTGTTGTGCTAGATACAGTACCAGTTACAAGATGCCAGTTATTATCGTTATAAGACAATGTAGAACTGGCATAAATTATAGAGCTATTATTAATACCAAAATAAATATGGCCAGTATTATCCATATAGATGTTACGGTCATATTGTGTATTTAATCCCGTTTGCTGCGCTCCAAAACCAATCAGCTTGCCACCGGCCACAGCTGTTTTAAACCAAATAGCTACTGAAAAGTCACCTGGATTTGGAAAGGAAGTAGCTGTTGAAATATATTGACTGCTCCCATTAAAATTGTAAGCACTGCTGGCATTACCAAATCTATCTGCAATTAGTGCTGGTACATTTTGCAGCGTTCCGTTATCATTATTACCGGATATATCATTAGCATTGCTATTAAATTTATAATTGGCTATTATATTACTGTTAGGTAATTGAGAAATTGCAGGAGCAAGAGAAGATACATTTACAGAAATAATTGCCAACGGGCTTGTACAACCATTTATTGTTTGGCTAACATAATTGTTTGTTGAACCTGCTGTTATTGTAGAAGGTATAGGTGCAGTTGAAGAACTACCTGCAACAGTAAACTGAACATTATTAAAACAACGATTTCCGCTACTAGAAACACCTGTTAATTTGATACTACCTGTAGACTCCGTGATCGGGAAAGAAGGGTTATCACTACCAATATTTCCGCTACCGGATGCAACACCAATACTATAGTTACCAGCCACTAATAAAGTGTAATTAAAAGTATTGGTAACTTTTATAGCTGAAGCAATTGCTGTTACTGTGGTAGTAGTAGAAGATGTAGCCAATACAATACCATCTTTATTATAAATTGATAAGCTAATGCCAGCTATTGCCTGGTATGCAGGCACGTAATAATCTATTGTAGTAATAGTTACATTTGGTGAAAAGGTGGTAAAAGTTGTCTTTTTATTATTCCAGGTATTATCTACATAAGTACCTGAGGTTAATGGCGTAGTACCGCCAACAGAACCCGTTGCAGCAATCGTACCCCATAAAAGATTTGCTCCTGTGGCAGTTAATGCCGTGGCAGTTGCATTGAGGCAATAATTAAAAGGTGTTGTAATAATTGGTGGAGGCGCCATACAGGAGGAAGTAACTAAGCTTACACCACCTTCTGTAACTGCGTAAACTTTCCAATAATACAAGGTGTTAGCTGCTATTGTTTGAATTGAACTAATTGCATTTACTGCTACTTGTGTTACAAAATTATAATTTATTCCATCTATAGATTGATATATAGCAAAACCTACTTCATTAACTGAATTATCTGACCAGTTTAAGGTAATTGAAGTACTGGTACTATTAGAAAATACTAAACTGGTTGGGGCAGCTGGTGCCGGTGGTGTAAAAGAATAAGTTAACCCTGCTGCAGGGTTAATACTTATGTCGCCATTATCGTACCAAATATTTGCAGTTCCATCCGTATGTACCGCTAAATAGTTTTGCTGCCCGGTTGCCAAAGCTGCAATGCCAATAGATGCTGAACCATACGAAATTGAGTTTGTTTGTGGACTATATATATAACTAATTTTCCCGCTTGACTCATATAATTTTACCTGAAAACTAATATTATTACTTCTCCCTTTTTGCCACAATACATTTTTATATTCAATAGTAAAAATGCGGTTAGGTGCAGTACCACTGGTTTGGTAAGATACATTGCTTGCGCTTACAATATCAAGGTCATCCCATAATGGGGCTAGCAAAGGCCTAGGGGAACCATTATATACAAGATTATTTGTTGGGGTAGCATTTGTAATTACGCCATTTAAGCTGAGCCATCCATTGGTACTTGCAGCAATAGTATTAGTACGTGCGCCCATATACCAAAAATCAAATCCAATTGGGATGTTATTAAAATATCCTTCATCTGTATTACCTGCAGTTAGTGTAAGATTATTTGCCCCGGAAAGAATAACATAAGAACTCGAGGTTGTAGTAAATATGTAATTAACAATACTTGCCTGGGCTGTTGTTTTTTGTAAGCAACATATTGAAGACAATAAACAAAAAAGAAACTTTACAACGTTTGTTTGTTGAATTTTTTTCATAAAATAAATATTTGGAATTTTTAATTTGATATTTATCTAAACTCAACAATTAAAATAATATTATGTGTAACAACCATATTCTTAAATATTTTATCCATTAAAAAACACTATCAACCGACTAAAATCAGGAATCTAATTTTTTTCGTCTGAAAGTATTGATTTTGCTATGTTGTGTGTATTTATTTAAAAGCAGACCTCCTACCTTACTTTGGAAAAAGTGAAGGCTGACTGGCTTTTTTAGTTT
>JANXSK010000056.1 GCA_025352695.1 Ferruginibacter sp.
TTTTGATTGCATAATGTGTAGGTTTTAAAGTTAGTGAAAAAATCGCCCCCCATTCCCTGCACCTTCGTTTCGCTACGCTCCACTACGATGCAGGAGATGGGGAAACTCTAAAACTGTTTACACATTCTACTATATACTACCGATTCATTTGATAACGTTATTTATTAACTTGAAATCGTTAGACACTATCATAAACATTACATATGGATTAGCGTTTATTCCACTTATAAAAGTTCCTGTTTATTGTGCTACAAAAGCATTTTTACGTTCATTTACTTTTACTTTGCGACACAGCTTACAATCAAAGAATATTGAAGTAATAGAAATGATACCGCCAGCATTAAATACTGACCTTGGTGCAAAAGGCCTGCACGATGGTCAACCTGCTGTTAGCGATTTTGTAGAAGCCGTATTTTAACAAATGAAAGAAGGGAAAAACGAATTGACATTTGGAACTAGCGAAGCTGGGGCAAAAGCAAATAATGAAGTGATAGGTGACTATTTTAATAAAATGAACCCATAGCAGGCTTGACTATTTATAAATTCAGTTGAAATACAAAATTTGTATGTTGGCTTTGCAAATTACAGATGTAAAGGTACGCCTTTAAAAGTACGTTGAAATTCCTATACTAAACCCGGCAGTATTTGCGGGAGGATTGCCCAATAAATCACGTTGCTTTTGGATGCGATAATTTAAACGGAAAATGGTTAGAGAATTTGGTCGAAAACTTACAGCGGGCACCACACTCCATAAATCATCCCCAATATTGCCTTTTGTTTGAATAAATTTTCCAACGTTCCAGTCGACATACTCTAATCGGCAGGCAAAATTTACAACTGCATTATCCCAACCTGATATTTTGTGTTTAAAAAAAGGTTGCACAATATCTATAAAGCCGCCCCTCTGTTTATTGCCAAATTGTTGTGTATAAGTTGCAGGGATATCTACAAAAATCCAGGCCCATTCACTAATAATATTGGTCTTTGTCTTTTTGATGCTAGTATTAAAATCAATACCAAATACATCGCATCTTCTTTTTTTATCCAATACTAAACCATCCTCTTGAAATTTATTGTAAATACCCCCCATATACGATAATCCAATTTCGCCTACATTGCTATTTTTAACTGCTATTTTGCCAGTTACCAAAGGTTTGCCACTTGCACTTTTTTCAAACCTTTTTGCATCTTCTTTTGCCGCAGGTAAAAAAGTTTTATTTTGATTATTTTCAATGATTGAATTATTAAAGCCACCGGTTAAATAAAATTCATAACCAAACATCCAATCTTTTTTATAATACTTACCATACAAACCAAATCCAGCATTACTCCATGTTACAGGTAGCATTTGAGTAGCAGCAATTGGACGATCAGTAAATTCCCATTTAGGGCCATCATGGTTTTGATTAAATGCACCAATTGGGTTTACAATTATGCCGCTTCTTAAATTTAGTAACGGATGAAACGTCACGTCTATAGCGGCATATTCAACAGAAATTTCTTTTTCAGCAGGTTCAAATTCTATCTCTGATAAAAATTTTATTTGTTTGGAAATGCTTGACGCAATAAATATGCTTAATCTTCTAAATTGAAATTGATGTCCTTCGGAAACTCCATCTGTACCTACATGTTGCCAATTAGTTTCTACATAACCTCCTAACGAAATGGGTAATTTTCCAGCTTGCAAAGCAGGTCTGTTGTAAATGGCATCCATGTTTAATAATGTCTTAGTAGTGTCTATAGGTATTCTCCGTAACAGACTTGGGTCTATTTGTGCATTAGTTGAAAGACTAATAATTGTAAAAGAAAAAAAAGTAAAATATTTTATTTTCATCTTAAAGATATTTTTAGTTGATTGTTATTAATGGTTATAGGAAAAGTTCTTAATGAAGTATTTGCAGGACTGTTTTCTACTTTGCCACGATTACTAAATTCGCTGCCATGTGCAGGGCATTGAAGCTTATCACCAAATACCTGCAATTCTGTTCCCTGGTGTGTGCAACGCATTAATAAAGCCTCATAATTATTTTTATCAAATCGATAAACACAAATTGGATATTGTAATTTCTCGTTTTGCACTACGAGGTATTTTTTAAATTCTTTAGTATTGCCTTTGTTTATTTCAAAATCAGCAAGCAACACAATAATGTCAGCACCAGTAATAGTTGCTGTTATAATTTTTGTTGTACTGCAACCTTCCAAAAGTGATAAGATTAAACCCCCACTTATGCAACTGATGCAACCTGTTGCTATAAATTTTCTTCTGTGCATGTTGTTATAAACTTTTTAAGAATGTTAGTATTTTTTGTCTTTCATTTTCATTAAGTGCATTGAAATTATTTTTTGCGTTAGTGGCTTCACCACCATGCAGTTGGATGGCTTCACTAATACTCTTTGCTCTGCCATCATGCAATAAAAAGTACTGGCCACCCTGCGAATTTGGGGCAAGACCTAACCCCCACAATGGTGGGGTTTTCCATGCGCTTGTTATGGCGGTTCCTTCTGTGTAACCATCATCCAGCCCTGCACCCATATCATGCAGTAGCAAATCAGTATAAGGTGCAAATGTTTTATAGCTTAATGCATCAATAGTCGAAAACCCAGTTTTAAGTTCAGGCTTGTGGCAGCCAGCACAATTAGTACTTATAAAAAGTTGCTTACCGGCAATTACATCCGCATTATTTTGATTGCGTCGTATCGGTGCTCTTAATGTTTGTAAATAAAATAGAACATCATTAACAATATTGGTAGGAATTTCAGGTTCAATAGTTACTCCATCGTACACATCTTTTGGTATAAATGAAGTAGTGATGCCTATATCCTGATTATAGGCAGAAGCAGTTTGTTGCAGTAAATTATACGTACTTCCTTTTTTACCAAAACGACAAATATATTTTCCGTTTCTTGTAGCAGCATTTAAATTGGGGGTTATAAATGAAGGAATATTATTCCAGTTTGGAACTCCTTTTATTCCATCGGCATTGGTATCAGTAGGGTCGCTCATGGCAAGTATATCAGCATCTGAAACCAGTTCTAAAAAACCTAGACCAGTATTGCTTGGGGGTAAAAATTTGGCAAATGTTGCTCCGGCAGGAATCTGTTCTGGCGTAAAGCCTGGTAAAGCCCTGTCTTGTAATTGAGGACCACCCATATTTAAAAATTGGTTACCCATGCTATCAATTTGCCCAAACCTTGTGAGCGTACTAAATGGATGTCCTTTGCCTTCGCCAGCATGACAACTACCACAACTTGTAGCCACAAATATTGGCCCAAGCCCTGTTTTTTTAGTAAAGATTTCACCAGTAAAAGCCGCGTCACCACGGCGATGTTGAGCATTTTGTGCAAAGGTTAAACCATCTACAGGTCCATCTAGTATTTGATCTTGTGCAGGTGCAGCAGGTTGCAACTTTAAACAGGAAACTACTAGCACAACCAGGCCAATAATTAATCCTGTAACGAAATGTAGTTGTTTCATTTAAGCCGTTATTTTTTTTGCAAACGTAATAATATAATTTAGGTTACCCAAATTATATTATTTAGGGTAACAAATAAATAAAAATTAGCTTATATTATATATGCCTAATAAAAACTATTTTTACTGTACTTATGATGATATCAATTACAGAAGAGAATTATCTAAAAGCTGTTTTTTCAGCTACACATCTTTCAGAAGGGAGAGTTGGAAATCAAATAATTGCGGAAAAACTAACTGTAAATCCAGCGTCTGTTACTGAAATGTTGCGTAAACTGCAGGATAAAAAATTAATTGAGTATACACGTACAGATGGTGCTAAATTGACTAAAGAAGGTTTGAAGGCAGCTTTAAAAGTTATTCGCAAGCACAGGCTTTGGGAAACGTTTTTAGTTATACACCTTAATTTTAAATGGGATGAAGTGCATGAAGTGGCAGAACAATTGGAACACATACAGTCGGATAAATTACTGGACGAGTTAGCCGCATTTTTAGGTAATCCAGGTTTTGATCCACACGGAGATCCGATACCAGATAAAAATGGGAAAATGCAAAATATGAAGTGTAAAATTTTATCAGACGCAGCAATAGGTCAAAAAGTAAAAGTGGTAAAGGTTAATGACAATGCGGCTTCGTTTTTAAAATACTTAGACAAGCAAGGAATTGCTTTGGCAGATAAAATTATTGTAAAAGAAATTCAAGACTTTGATCAATCAGTTTTGGTAGAGCTAAAAGGGAAAAAGGAAGTTTATTTAAGCGCAGCAGCAGCGAAAAAAATTATGGTGGAATAATTAATTACCCCACCATTAATTAATTGAATGTTAATTGAAATAGAAATAGAAATAGAAGTATTTATAAAGGCTACACAGCACTCATTACGCAATCAATAAACTTTACAACAATTTTGCTTTGTCTATGATTTAAATTTTTTACACAAAAATATTTAAATCAGGCATTCTCAACTGTCAATCCTTCATGCGTTAACACTAGGGTTTCAATCGCTACATCACTGCAAGTAGCATTTAATTCAGGACCAACTAATTTTACAGGGAATGCATTGCGTGCTCTCCAAACTACGATGGGTTCATGGTTTCCATTGAGGAGAGAAATCATTATATCTCTTTTTTCAATGGTATCCATATGTTTGGTATTTATCCACGCATAAAAATCATTGTCTCCCTTAATGATACCACGCTTTAAAATTATATCTGAAAATTTACGCAGACCTGGAATTTTACTAAAACTGTCATCAGGGCTGCTGCCATCTCTAATTGCAATGGCATCAATTTCAATTTCCAATCCTGTAACTTCTGTAAAGCTACTTCTTGATCCACCCCATTCAACAATAAAATGATAGCGGTTAATGGTGTTTTGTTGCATAAAAAATGGTTTAATTATAAAAAAGAAAATTAGGATGCCTGCAATAATGATTAGTAAAACTATTATAAAAATCATAAAAAAAATTAAGATTGTTAAAGTATAAAAATTTTAGCAAAAAAGGAAATTGCTTTTTTAAAGAGTTGAAACGGGTTCAAATAAATGTGTATTGGATTAAAATATTTTACTGCTTAAATTATGCAAAGCAGTCAATTACATCATTTAAAAATAAGGGGTGAAACCATCTGCCTGACAGAATATTGCGGGATTCTATTAAGTAGAAACAGGGGTACTAAACTAAAGGTAAAATAAATTTAAAAAGCTTTCCTGCAGATTGTATATTTTAATAAACATCCAAAGAATATGAAAGTGAAACTTCAGGAAATAAAGGATCGCTCAGGGAAACATAATGTAGAGCTAACTCAGATTTATCATTAAATAAAAAATTTATCAGCTGAAAAAGCATCGCAAAGAAAATGGAAAGAGGGGGAAAGAATTGGATGAAAAAAATAGTACACAGTTAAAATCGTTTCTTATCTTATAAGATGAACTTTTTTTTTAGTTTCAAATTTCCCGTTTTAAAAGTTACCATATAAACGGAGGTGCCTACTGCCTGCTCAATGCCATGAAACCTTCCATTCCATGAAATAACAGTTCCTGCAGCATGGTATACTAACTGACCAAAGCGATTAAAAATATTTACCGTTGCATTATATGCAGGATCAAGAAAAGGAATCTTCCATACATCATTTTTACCATCACCATTGGGTGTAAACGCAGATGGTATGTAGATGCCCGTTACAACTTTCACAAATACATCAGCTGAATTAGTGCAGCCATATAGCGATGTGGATGTTAGAGTGTAAATGATATCTTGTATTGGTGAAACCGTAGGTGTAAGTATTGTAGCATTACTGATATAATTACCAGGCGACCATGAATATACCAATTGTTCACCTTCAGCTTTTGCAATTAAAATTGCTGAAGTACCGGTAAGCAAATTTCTGTCGGGGCCGGCATCTACAATCGGCATTGGATGAACATTTATGATGATCGGATTGGATGCAATGCGACAGGTTTTAACATTTACCGCATTGGCATCTACCACTGTAAACCGATACCAGAAATCACCTGCATCAGTGGGTGTTCGCTGGTAAGTTATGGCATTAGCATTGGTTATATCATTCCAGGTAAAATCTTTATTGTTGCTTAACTGCCACTGATAAACCGGAGATTGATAGCCGGCAGATAATACTGCGCTGTAAGTATAAACAGAAGTATTGCCTTCGCAAATATCTACAGTATTGGTTGTATTTCCATTGATAGCTGCAGTTATTAATTCGCCACAGGGTTTAAAAGTGATATCGTCCAAAGCGAGGTCATTACCATCGCCACCCGGTGCATTATTTTTCATTCGTAAAACAATGGTAGACACATTTGCCGGGGTACTAAAATAAAATCCATATTGTATCCATTGAATACTTTGTTCAACTGGAATATCGCCGGAATTATAGGTTTGCAATATTTCCCCATTTTCGGTTTCAATCGAAAATGTAATATTTGGTCTTGTACCTTGGGTAACCATTTTTATATTAAGCATCCATGCTGCAAATTCATAGGTAGTATTTTCACAAAGACTTTTTACTGTATCCAAATAAAAATCACTTGGCTCAAATGAAGCATCTACCAGCATAAAATAACCACCAGCATTTCCGGTATGATCGCTTTGTAAAACATGCCATCCGTAATTACATTCAACCCCTTTGTTTAACAAAGTATAAAAGCCATTTACCGGGCAGGTGCTTGGTACATATTGGTAATTGGTAGTAGCTGCAGAAAGCGGTGAGCCAAAATTGCTACCTGCGCCAAAAGTAATATTCACCACAGGGGTCGCCAAGACTGCCATTGCACAATTGAGTCTGAGCCTTGCAGCAATTAGTAAGAGTTATAAATAAATAAAATAATAAAAAAAATGTGTGGTAAGTAAAAGGGAATCGTTTGATCATCGTGTAAAAAATGAAAATCAAAAAAATTTATCTTTTTAGATTTAATTAAAATTATAATGAAGGATAATCAAATAAAAAAACACATGCTTAATCAGTTTGCAGAACAGTTATTGAATTCCAAAATTAATATTGCTTGCAGGGGTAACATTTGTTTAATAAAATTATTTTAATTATAAGCCGTATTCAACCTTATTTTATTCAATTATTTTCTCCACAATCTGTCCTGTTTTTTTATGCTTTAGAATAACTTTCTTAGTGCCATAATGAGTTATTTCTTTTTTTATCAAGTAATGATCCGCATCGTATTCTACCAGGTGACTTACCTTGCTTAAGCCGGTTTGTCCACGCCAGATATCTAAGGCTACCGGCTCCCATAATTTTGTTTTGGCAGATTTATAAGCCGCATCAATTACTGCGTTCACTATATAACCATCATAAAATGTTTCTCTTGGGGCAGTTCCATTTTCCATACAATTAAACATTTCTGCAAACATATGATTGTAACCAAGGTCATTTACTTCATCACCTACAGGAAATAACCAGCCGCTATTGCTTTCAGCTTTTTCTGCAACATAGTCGGCACCTTTACCAGTGGTAAACATTTCAAGACCAGTACGTAAAAAATTATTTATCCAGATCGTACCTTCAGTACCCATTACTTCATCTCTTAAATCGAGGCCTCCTCGGAAAGTCCAGCTAACTTCAAACTGTGCCATGGCGCCATTTTCGTATTTTATTAAACCAATGGCATGATCTTCGGCATCTATAGGTTTAACCTGCGTATCCGCCCAACACATAACTTCTATCGGCTTTATATCTTTACCAATAAAAGAACGGGTAATTTCAACACAATGGCAGCCAAGGTCCAGGATACAACCGCCGCCCGCTTTTTCAATATCCCAAAACCAATCGCTGTGGGGACCGGGATGTGTTTCTCTTGATTTAGCCCATAGTATTCTTCCCAGTGCGCCTTTTTTTACACTTTCGTAGGCTTTTAAAAATTTGGGTGCATATACTAAGTCTTCCAGATAACCATTAAAAATACCAGCTTCTTCTACTGCCAGTAACATGCGTTTGGCCTCTGCTGCATTACGTCCCAATGGCTTTGTGGTGATCACCGCTTTTCTGTATTTGCAACAAAGCATCACTGCACCTTCGTGCAGGTTATTGGGTAAGGCGATACACACCACATCAACATCAGGATGGGCAATGGCTTCTTCCATATCTGTTGAGTAGCGATCGCATTGGTAGTCTTCTGCAAATTTTACAGCGGCTTCTTCCCTGCGTGAGTATACCATGGTGATGGTATCTTTACTTCTTTGTCCTTGTATTGAATCGGCGTAAAATCTTCCGATAAAACCGGAGCCAAGCATAGCAATTTTTTTCATTTTATTGTTTATTGAAGAATCTTTTTATTGCAAAAAAACTATTTTAATGTAGGTATTTTGTAACATTATTTACAACATAGTTACGGGTTCAGTATGTAAGGCTGATTTTTTATTATCATTAAAAAATAGAAGAAAAAGTATTAATACTGCTGCGGCTATGCCTGCGGGTACTATCCATACACTTTTCCATGCTACAATAGTATTAATGGTGTAAACATCTTTTACATAGCCTGAAAGTAATGTACCTATCCACATACCGATACCATAAGTAGCCATGGTAATCATGCCTTGTGCAGAACTTTGAATTTTTTCTCCTGCTTTACTATCTGTATAAATTTGACCAGTAACAAAAAAGAAATCGAAACAAACACCATGTAAAAGAATACCGGCAAAAAGCATCCACTCACCAGAGCCAGCATTTCCAAAACCAAAGCACAGAAATCTAATGGACCATGCAATCATACCAATGGCGATCATCCATTTAACGCCAAGGCGTCGAAAGAAAAATGGAATTAATAAAATGAAAAAAGCCTCAGAAAATTGACCGAAAGACATATTGCTAGTTACATTCTGCATACCTACTTCAGTAAGGTATAAATTAGTAAGACTGTAATAAAATGATAAAGGGATACAAATTAAAACAGAAGCAATAAAAAAAGTTACAAAAGATTTGTCTTTAAACAATACAAACGCATCTGCCCCAAGTATTTGTGCGAAAGTGGTTTTGGAACCTTTTGATCTTGGGGGTGTATCGGGTAAAAAAAAACTTAGTAATCCTAATGCTGCAGACATTACGGCTGCCATCTTAAAAGTAAATATTAACTGATCTGTTGTAATTTTAAAAACCTTGTCGAGTAGCCAGCCTGTTGCAATCCAGCCGATAGTACCCAGCACACGAATAGAAGGAAATTCTTTACTTGGATCTTTCATTTGCCTGAAAGCTATTGAATTGGCAAGGGCGAGGGTAGGTGCATACATCAGTGAATACAATAGCAATATCCAATAAAATGAATTGGCATTATCAATGGTTGTAAGAAAATATAACAATACCGCACCTGCTAAATGCAATACCCCCAATACTTTTTGTGCGGCAAAAAATTTGTCGGCAATCATACCAACAAAAAAAGGTGAAATGATTGTAGCTATTGCCATTGCACTGTATGCTGCGCCTACCTGAAATCCATCTGCATGCAATACCTTATCAAGGTAAGTACCCATGGTAACATACCACGATCCCCAGATAAAAAATTCTATAAACATCATTGCCGACAGTTGAATACGTATGGTTGGTTTCATTTCTATAGTTTGGTGAAAGGTTAATTTTATAAGCAATAAAATATGATTAGCTAAAATATTGATTAAGTAGCAAACTTCCATTGTATAACCAATAAAAATATGCAGAATATAGAGTGCTTCCTATCAGTTTCTATTTGTTATTGGTTGATCTACTCTAACTCCCATACCGTTTTGTAAACACCCTGTTTTTCTACATAACTTAAAAAGGAATTGTAAAATGCATCTGCACCAATAGTGGCACTGTCACCAATTACAAATAATTGTTCTTTAGCTCTTGTAATGGCTACATTCATCCGCCTGTAATCTTTTAAAAACCCGATTACACCATCGTCATTGCTGCGTACCAGTGATAAAATGATAACCTCTTTTTCCTGGCCCTGAAAACTATCGATGGTGCTTACCCGCATTTCTTTTGGCAACACTTCTTTGGCTGCTGCAACCTGACCTGCATAGGGAGAAATAAAAGCTGTCTTTAATGGATCTAATACTTCTGCGCTTATTAATTTTTGTACTATTTGTAACTCACCTTCATTTTGCAGACTAATGCCATTGCTGCCCTGCTCCTCGTTATAGCCCGAACCTGCGGTATCAATAAAACTAATATGGGCACCAACATTTTTTAGATGCGATGCAGTTTGCAACAGGCCTTTGTAAAAATAAATACTGCTAAAACCTGCAATGGCTTCCCGCATTCTATATTGAGTATTTAATAAAAAGATATTATCGATTGATACAATACTCTTTTCTAAAATGGATTGATTTAAACCGAGTTGAGCAGCTTCATTGCTTAATATAGTTGGAGGGAGCTGAAAATGATCTCCTGCCAATACATACTTTTGCGCCAATAGAAAAATACACCAGGCCAATGGTTCTATACATTGTCCAGCCTCGTCCATTACCAAAGTATGAAAAAGAAGATGGTTTATTTTGGCATCATACAAACCAATGGGAGTACCTAAAATAACATCTGCTTCCTTATATAATTTTTCTTCGTTGTAAGCCTGTAAGTTTTTTATTTCGGTCCTAATATTTTTTACTTCTTTAAACAACAGATTACGTTGTTCCCTATCAGTTTTGCCAAAACTTCTTTTGTATTTCAACGCCATTTTTCTAAACTGTTCGGCTCTTATTTTTAATTCCTTTATTTCTTTTTGTTGCTTGCTGTTTGATAGCTTTCCTTCAGGCGTATGTAAAAAAATAGTTTCATCTACCTTGCTGGTATTGCCTATTCGTAAAACCTGAACACCTTGTGCTATTAAGCCTTTGGCGATATTATCTACGGCGGTATTGCTTGGTGCTGATACCAATATTTTTTCTCCTTCTTTTATCAATTGAATAATTGCTTCAATTAACGTGGTAGTTTTACCAGTACCCGGCGGACCATGCACTATCGTGATATTTTCGTTTTGTGTTATGGCAGCTACCGCCTGTTGTTGGCTTTCATTTAAAAACTGATTTTTAAATGAAAGCGCATGACTTATTATATTATTGTACGATTTTTCTACTGCTGAATGATCGTGTAAGTGTTTAAATAATTTAAATAGTGCGGGGTTATTTTCTAAGCCATTTAATACAGCCTTCATGATGGTGGTAGTACGTTGGTCGGGTGCTAATTTTATACCTACACCTTTGTCTTCAATCCAATCTGGAAAGTCGGGTGCAAATAATCTAAACTCACCCGCTTTGCCATCTAAACTAATTAAGACTCCTTTAACTGGTTCTTCGCCTGCATAAAAACATTCTATTGCAGCACCATCTTTAAACTGGTTGGTTTCTGCCGGAAAGTTTAAGCGGAAACTAATTTCAGGATAATCGGCATAACCAAAATTTTTACGGGCAACCACAATAGGATGTAAGGCTAAACCTTCTGCCTTCAATGATTTTAGAGTATGTTGCTGATCTAAACTATATCTTTTAACCTGTTCTTTTTCTTCCAGGTCAATACATTGTAATAAATTGATGATGTGCGGATGCGTTACTGGCATGCCGTGAAAATAGGTAGGATGGGCTAAATAAAAAAATAGGGGTTTTCCTTTTTATCAACCAAAGCATTTATGCTCCTTAATTAAAACACAACAACTGTAATGAATAAGAATAAATTTTGATGAGAACTCGCTATGAATTTCAGATGCTATATCAATTATTACAATTTATTTATTAAATAACATTGTCTCTTAAGCATATTTTTTTTACTTTTTCCAGCTAATACGCCTTCCTACAATTACTTTAAAAACAAACGCATCTGTGGCTTTTGTTAATCCCCAGCCCGGACCTCCATTTATTTCCCATCGTGGATCAATACTTAAATCTACTACGGCAAACAAGGCATGATTTTGCTGGCTAATTTTAGCAACTTGATCTAATTGTCCAAGGCTACCATAATATTCAAGGCCAATAGCTACTTTATTAAAACCGTAAGATGTTTTGATATTTGGTTCAAAAGCAGGCGTATGGTCTTTGCTGCCTTTTATGCCAATACCAAATGCAGGATTAAAAGAGACATATAAATGATTAAATTGTTTATCAATAATGGGACGTATTTCTACATTCCAGCTATCAGTTGAATATTCCCTGCTTTGGTAGCCAATTTCGGCCGATAGGCTAACTCCAACCGGCCAGTGCCATTTTTCAGGTATACTTACCCTAGGACGAATATGCGTACCCAATAGTTTAAATCCATAAGGATTGGTGTAATTGGTAAAAAGATAAAATCCTATTTCAAAATTTTCGCATATTCCGTGGGTGATCTCCAAAGTTTCATGCAGCGCATGATAGCTTGGATGCACTCCATCAATAATATATTTTTCTCCTCTAAAAGTAAAGTTACTGTGCAGCTCAAACATCGTACTTCCCTTTGCTTGTGTTGGGGAACTATAAACTTGAATTTCATAATTATTCTGAGCTATTGCAATATTTAATACCAATAGAAAAATAGTTGTAGTAAATGTTTTTTGCATCAGCAAAGATAGTAATGCTGCATTGAAAGCCTGTTGCGTTATCATCTAAAAAGGATTGTGTTAACAATGTTTGTCTATCAAATAAAATTTGTTTTCAAATTGATGTAAATGAGGAGATATAAATTCATTAAAAATTATCTATGTAAAACTATTTGTAATATCAATTGTTTAACAACTCATTAATTAAATCGCAGTTCTTTTTTATTGAAAATAAATACACTGCTATAAACAAAAGAGGATGTAGGTTGAATTTTTTTTGGCATTTTCTTAAAATAAAGGAGTTGGATAAAACAAACTATTTATAATGAAAAGAAAAAGGTAAGTATAGAGTTGGTTCAAGACAGTGTGTTTCGACGATACTAAATATAAGAAGGCTAGAAAAAAACAATGTGCTTTTTTTAGGTATACTTTATCCGTTCCTATTTTAATTGTGTAAACGGTAGTTTTTTTACCGTATAAATATTAATTAGTAATCGCCTACCATTAAATCAAATTTACTTCAGAATTAAAAATGAAATTGCAAATACAATAAATTAATTCAATGAAAAGAACATTATTACTTTCTATATTTTTGTTATTGCTGGTTTTTGCTAAAAGCCAGGAGCTAACAGGGAATAGCATAACCGGAACTATTACTGATTCAATTTCCCACCTTCCCTTGGAATATGCAACCATCACTATTTTGGCAAAAGGCAGTAATAAGCCGGTTACAGGATCGGTAACAGATAAAAATGGCTACTTTAATTTAAAGGAAATAAAGGACGGATTATATACAATTATATTTGAATTTATTGGATACAAATCTGTTAGTTTAAAGGAAGTCAAATTGAATAAAAGTAATTCGCTGCTAAACGTAAAAAATATATCCTTGGTGCAACAAAAAGGTACTTTAAAAGCTGTTACAATTGTTGCACAGAGTAAGTTGATTGAAAATAAAATTGATAAAATAATTTTTAATGCAGAAAAGGATCTTACTTCTCAAACAGGCGTAGCAACGGATGTGTTAAAAAAGATACCGCAAGTTTCTGTTGATGTTGATGGTAATGTACAATTGGCAGGCAGTTCGGGTGTAAGGTTTCTTATCAATGGAAAACCTTCTACTGCTTTTGGAAGCAGCATCGCTGATGTATTACAATCTATACCTGCCAGCCAAATAAAAAGTGTTGAAGTAATTACTAATCCCGGTGCTAAATATGATGCGCAGGGCATTGGTGGAATCATCAATATTATTTTGAAAAACAATACAACAAAAGGGTACAATGGTAATTTATCTTTAACAGCAGGTACAAGAAATGAAAACGGTTCATTTAATTTAAATGCCCGAAATAATAATTTTGGCGTTAATGCTTATGTAAGTGGTAATAAAAGATTAAACTCTACTACACATTCAAGTTCAAACCGCGTTACAAACGACAGTTTTTCTAACAATACCTTGCACCAGGAGGGGGTTGGAATATTTGAAAGACATGGTTTTCAGACAGGTACAGGGTTTGATTGGACATATAAAAAGTTGAACAGTTTTTCGGGATCTATATCTTACAATAATTTTGGTTATACAGGAAATGGCCTTACAAATCAAGATATTTACACTAACAAAAACGGTACCGTGCCTCCAATACTTTCAATACTAAACTCCAGTTATATTTATAAGTTCAATAATATTGATGCAAGTTTAAATTATAAAAGAAAGTTTGCAAAAGAAGATCAGGAATTGGAAATAAGTGTAAATACCAGTTCAGGAAATAATCAAAATACATCGGCTAATCGACAATCTTTGTTACCCCAGGATTCTTTGTTTTATGGCAGAAAAAGTAATAACCCCGGAAAGACAAATGAAACAGAATTAAAAATTGATTACACCCAACCTTTAAAAAAGGATGTTATACTTGGAGTAGGAACTAAAGCAACTCTTTATAATATTAACAGTACATCCAGCGTGTTGGGTTACCAACCACACACGCAAAATTTTCAACCTGATCTTTCTTTGTCGAATGACTTAAAATATCATCAAAAAGTTTATGCATTTTACGCTGAACTTAGCTTTCCGGTTGCCAAAATATTTGATGCTAAATTTGGCGGACGTTATGAAAGAACTGAAATAGATTCCTATTATTCAAATGCGCAGCATCAGGTAAAAGTGCCAGGTTACAATACGCTTGTTCCTTCAGTTTTTTTGTCAAAAAAGTTAGGCGATAAGCAAACTATCAAATTGAGTTTTTCCAAAAGAATAGAGCGGCCTAATTATGAAGATTTGAATCCTTTTGTAAATACCAACGATCCTAAAAGTCTCACGGCAGGCAATCCAAACCTGCAACCTGAAATTGGCCAAAGATATGAATTAGGCTATAACAGGGATTTAGGTAAATCGGGATCAATTATGCTTAATTTTTTTTATAGGATCAATGATCACGATATACAACCTTACATCGTTTACTACCCATCGTATAAACTTGGCGACACTACCTATACGAATGTAACAGTAACTACCCGTCAAAATATAGGCATGGAAAAAAATCTTGGATTAAACCTTTTTGGCGATGTGCATATCAATTCTAAATTTAGTGTGCGTGGCAATGTGTTTTTATTTAGACGTCATACAATTAATACTCTAGATAAAGGATATGATTACAACAGTTTTAATTACAGATTTAATATGAATGGTAGTTACCAGTTTACCAATACCCTTGTAGCAGAATTTTTTGGAAATTTTAATTCTGCCAGGTATGAGGCCCAAGGGCAATATCCTTCTTTTACAACTTACAGTATGGCAGTTCGAAAACAATTTTGGAAAAAGAAAGGTAGCCTTGCGTTAACAGCTAACAATTTTTTAAATGAATATGTAAATCAAAAAACAGTTTTGTTTGGCCCAGGGTTTTCTGTAAACAGTATACGCAAAATTCCATTCAGGTCAATAGGTTTAAACTTTACCTGGAAGTTTGGAAAGTTAGAATTTAAAAATAACAAAACAGAAAATGAGGGAAATGCCAATACACCTGTGGAGTAAAGAGGTAGACTTGCATTTTCTTTTGACTAAAAGGTATTTTAAACGTTTTAAAAGAATAATTGTAACTATTTAATCATTTTATAAACAAGTACTTTAAAACTACCGGCAATTTGATTTTTTGTTCCAGGTTCAAAATCTACTACACTCAAATAAATTTTATGTGTAGTAATGTCAAGAGCTAAAGTCTTTGCCTTTAATTGCGTTGCAAGTGTTTGTACCACATTATATTTATCTGGTGATTCCTGTTGAATGATAGTTGTAGTTCCATCACCGTTAGAACAAAAAATTAATTTTGTTTGAGGATCGTAGGCAACAGCATCTACGCCAGCTCCTATTGGGATAGTGGTAATTATTTTACCAGTACTAATATCCAAAACACTCATACCTTTATTTTCACGGCATGCGGTAAATAACCTAAAGTTAACTTCATCCAATGCAATGCCTGTTGGTCCTCCACAAGGCGAAAGCGGATAGGAATTAATAATCTTTAAAGATTTGCTATCAATAACATTTATGGTATTTTTATCTTCAATATTATTGTAAATTTTACCTTTGCCATCTGCTACGGCAAACTCCGGAGCGCCAGTTAGTGCAACAGATCCAATCTCTTTTAGTGTGGTTACATCAATAACCGAAGCATCATTGCTGCCACCATTAAATGCAAAAACACGTTTAGAGAACTCATCATAAATAATAGCATCAGGTTTTTTACCACTCAAAGGTATTGTTGCCAATATCTTTAAAGAAATAAGGTCGAAAGCAATTACCGCATTTGCTCTTCCATCGCTGATAAAACCTTTACCTAAAGCTTTCGCTATTGCAATACCATGGTTGCCCTGCATACCGCTGATTGTGCCAATCAACTCCTCTTTTTTTAAATCTATAATATGTACTGCTGTGCCATGCGATACATATAATTTGCTACTTTCCTGATCAATAAAAAGATAATCATAGCCACCATCACCAGGTAAATTTATTTTTTTATCTAAGGAATACAAAGTATTTTGCTGGGCACTTGCCCAAGTATTAATTGTAATAATTATGCTGCAAAAAGCAAATATTGAAAGGATGTATTTTTTCATATTAGTTTGATGAAATTGTTTATTTAAATAATAAGTTTAATAGAAACCTGAAGAAATTAGGAAGCATGGTTATTAATGCTGATTTCCCTTATTGTCTGTTGTATAAGCACCTAAATCCTGGTTATATTTTGTAATGCCTGCACCAAAAGCTGGTGATCCATTTTGTAAACGAAAATCATACTTATTGGGATACCCATTTGGTGCAGCTACAGTACCATCAAAATTAATAAATAGCGGGTCATTATTACCAATTTTATTTGAAATAAGATCATTGGTTTGCGGCATGCCTACACCTGATGCAGGATAAAAATTTTCACGAATATTAATTTTTTGCGTAGGGTCAACAAGATCAGTGTAGGTATCTACCGATGCATAAAATAAGTTATTATTATAGGTAGTTTTAGCCACATCGGCATCGTTAAAAATTTCAATGCCATGATAGCAGTTAACAATAATGTTATTATAAATATGCCCAATGGCATTTACACCAACAGAAACTGCACGCCCTGGTTCGGCTGAACCTCTTCTCCATCCAATTGAAACTATTGTGTTATTATACACTTCTACTTCTGTTTGAGGAAAAGGTATTGTTTTGCTTGTTTCTAATTTTATACCACTGCCTGCCTGACTAAAGATTACATTATACGCCACAACACCTGTAGCACCTTTTTTTAAATTAATGCCTTCGCCATCCGTACTGCCAGATGAGCTAATGGTATTTCTTAAAATGGTGACGTGTGCATGAAAAAGTCCCATTAAATCATCCTGACCGTTGGTAAACCAACTATCCTCAATGTCAACTGGTATTGCTTTATTTACAATAATTGTTCTTCTTGCACTACCACTTGCATCGGGGCCACCTGTATTATCAATATGCACCCACTTAATGGTTATTGCCTCCGCACTGTCACATTGAAATCCACCCCAGGTACCTGGTTTTTTAGTATCAGAATCAAAAAAAACAGGTTGCTCCTTAGTACCCAATAATTGTAAAACTCCCTGAATATTAATCTGTGCATTATTTTTTACAATAATATTTGCTCCTGGCTGAGAAGCCAATGTATCTCCCTTTTTAACTGTTACGTCTGCAGTAATAAAGTATGTTTGCCCGGTTAATAATGTTCCTTTTAAAAAGCCACTGATTTCACCAGCTTTTATCGGGCTTGAAGAAGGTATCTGAATTTTTGTGAAAGTAGTAATCTCTTCTTTTTGACAGGCAGTAAAAACAAGTGCTGTACAAAAAATGATTATAGCTGTTGAAATATATTTTGTTTGCATTTGATTAATTTTTTATTTATAGTGAATAACGAAGGCCAATATTGAAACTTAGATTGTACAAATCTTTGGATTGTATTAGATTTCCAATTTTTATAGTAGTGGGTGTGTTTAAAAGATTATTAACTTTTGCAGTTAGTACAAAGTGATTATGAACTTGCTTTTCTCCTGACAGGGATAAAAATGATTGCGGCTGTTGATAATAATCATAACCATAATTTGGATAAACAAACGACAATGTTTTACTGGAATAAGTATACGCTAGTTGAATGAAAGTTTTTTGATTGTCATTTTTATATAATAAAGACAAATTAACAACATCTCCTGTTTGCCCCTGCATTGGCCTACTTTGCAACTTTGGTACGGAGGTAGTAACTCCGCCTGCATCTGTTGCAGTAAAAATTTTAGTAGTATTAATTTTTGAATACGTGTAAGTGTAGTTACCTGAAATACCCAACTTTCCAAAAAACCTACTGTATACAATTTCAGCTCCGGTAACCTTAGCTGTTCCAAAATTTTGAGGAGATGTATTGGCCTGGCCCCCGCTAAGATTATCTAAAGCAAACTCAATAGGATTGGTTATGTTTTTATAAAAACCTCCAATAAAAAATTGTTCTTCATTTCGTGGAAATAATTCGTAACGAAGATCAAAGTTATCAGCAGTAGTATGTTTAACATCCGGGTTACCTGTAACATCTGTACTTTCTCCAAATGTTGGTGTGGGCACCAATTCGTACAAAGCAGGACGGGATAAGGATTTGAAAAAAGATGCTCTTATATTTGATTTATCTGTCAGTTTGTATTTTAACTGCATACTGGGAAGGGCATCAATGTAAGTTTTTTTTGCATTACTTTTTACATCAAGTACCACAGGATGCGTATCATATCCTTGTTCTGTTTTTTCAAACCTGACTCCTCCCAATACATCCAATTTGTTTAAGGTAATTTTAAACTGTCCATACCCTGCGGTAATATTTTCGTATGCAGTATAATTTGCTTTATCGCTTGTTGATGATCCTGTTACATTATACACCAACCAATTTGCAGCATACACATCTGTAAAAGGATCTTTTCCTCCGCTAATACTAGTTGGCACTGGTTTTAAAGTATATTGATTTTGATTATTGTATCGGGTACTATGTCTATACAATCCACCTGCTTTTAGTTCTATAGAATTACTTTTTCCAAAATTTGTTTTGTAAGCAATATTGCCTAATATACTCAGGTCCTTGTTGCTGCTCTTTTGCCAAATCCTGGAAATATTGTATAAAAAATCGGGGGTACTTGTAAAATCGGGGTTTATTAATTTGTTGGTGGTAATTTGAGCTCTGTCTGGTGCTTTTTGAATGGCATTGGAATATACACCAGCCCAATCAAAAAGAAAATGGCTTGATAGTACGTGTCTTCCACTTAGTTTAAGATTTTCAACAAACTGGTTTTGGATGCTGGATCGGTTATCAGTAAATACTGAGCCTGTTCCAGGACCAACCCTTCCACCATTGCCACCAACAATAGAAGTATCAACACTTAAACGGGTTTGAATAATTTTTGTGTACAAGAATACATTATCAAGACTTAGTTTATTTTTATCATTGAATTTGTAATCCAAATGACCAGATAATCCATTATTAAGTTGTTGGGTTGAATAGGTTCGGTTGGCAACATCCGCAATTACAGGTTGATAATCTTTGCCGGAACGTGTATCTAATTGTGCAATATTGAATTGAGAATTGGTGCCGTAGTATTGATTCTGATAGCTGTTAGAAATAATAAATCCTAACTTATTTTTAAAAAATCTTTTTCCATAAGTAAAGCCTAATAAAGCTGTTAATGGCGCATTTCTTTGTGTAAAATCTAAGTTAGCTCTTGAAAAATTTCCGGGATGTGCAGTATATGCCGATCCGTATCTTTCACTTACACTTTTACTTTGTACCGCTCCATGAGAAAAATCATCATACTTGCGATTGAAGAAAATAGAACTATAACCTAAAGAACCATTTACTTTAAAGATTTCAAATTCAGGCGCATCTTTAAATACAAGATTTACGGTACCACCAATCGCATCACCTTCCATTTGTGGAGTTAATGTTTTGCTCACTTCAATTTTATCTAATAAATCAGAAGGAACTATGCTTAAAGAAACAAATCTTGATGCAGGATCGGGACTGGCAACTTTAACCCCATTGATGAGGGTGTTATTATACCTGGGTTCTAATCCTCTAATGATGGCATAAGCTTCATCAGATCCGCTATTTCGTTGTAGCGTAACTGCTGAAATTCGTTGAAGGGCATTGGCTGCATTAATATCGGGAGATCGTTGCATGGCCTGTGCTGAAATTACATTGATAATGTTGTTGGCATTTTTTTCAGTATGCCTTGAAGAGGCTTCAGATTCTAGCGCCGCATTGGAATATACAGTAATAGTTTTAAGAGCTGAAATTTTTTCTGAAAGCTCAATGTTTAAAGTTGCTACTTTATTTATTTCTAATTCAACTTCTGTTTCAAATTTTTCATACCCACTGTAGTTAACTTTTATCCTGTTTTTTCCGGCCTGTGTACTTTTAATAGAGAATTGGCCAAATTCATCGGTTACTGAACCTCCATTTTTTTCATCAAAATGTACATAAGCTCCAGCAAGTGGTTCCCTTGTCTTTTTATTTATTACCTGCCCCCTTAGTGTAATATTTTGTGCAGTAGCACTTGAGAAGGAAAGAATAAAAATCAGAAAATAATAAATTTTGGATGTCATATCAGTTAATTTTTACGAAGGTTTTTATTCAATTCTGAAGACATTCTGAAGATATTAACTACTTAAAACATTGGTAACTTTTTGATAATATATTGGTGATAATAACTTAATAAACGAAGGGTTTTATTTATTGCTTGCTGATAAAATAAGTAAACCGTTGGCATGTTTTTTTTAAAGCAACCTTAGTTAATAATTACTTAATGCAGGTAATGAGTAAGAAGAAATAATTTTGACAACTAAATTTTTATACAGTGAATAAAAATATTTTCTTGCTATTTGCGCTTTTCTTTAATTGTGCAATTGATGCATCAGCACAAAAAACAGACACTATTAAAACAACAGTTCCATTTACAATAAATAAAAAAGCTCTCAATTTTATTGCCATGGGAGATTGGGGTAGAAACGGAGAATATAAACAAAAGGAAGTAGCAGATCAAATGGGTATTACAGCCAAAATAATGAGTGCAGATTTTATAGTTGCTACTGGCGATAATTTTTATCCAAGCGGTGTAGCGAGCACGCAGGATCATCGGTGGCTTGATTCTTATGAAAATGTTTACACTTCTCATTCACTGCAAAATAATTGGTATGTTGTTTTGGGTAATCATGATTACAAAGGAAATGTACAGGCTGAAATAGATTATACAAAGATTGATAGACGCTGGAATATGCCTGCAAGATATTATTCAAAAATAATGACGCTGAACAATGACACAACCCAGCAGGTACTGTTAGTTTTTTTGGATACTACCCCATTAATTGCTGAATATTATCAAAGTGCCGAACATGCAGATGTAAAAACACAAGATAGCTTGGTGCAAAGAAAATGGCTTGAAGGTATTTTAAATACCTCTTCTCCAAATTTAAAATGGAAAATTGTTTTTGGCCACCATCCTTTATACACTGGGGGTAAAAGAATGAAAGCTAATGAAACAATTGAATTACAACATTTACTAAAACCAATTCTTGAAAAATATAAAGTAGATGCCTATATCTGCGGTCATGAGCACAGTATGCAATATATTAAACCTGATGGCAAAACACATTATTTTGTTTCCGGTGCAGGCTCAGAAACAACACCAGTTATAATTCATCCGGAAGGAGGAAAATATGCAATTTCAGAAAATGGATTTATTACTTTTTCATTAACGCCTGATACGCTTTTAGCGCAGGTTATTAGCTACAAAGGAAATGTTTTATATAAAGTTGAAATTAACAAGTACAAGTAGGTACTTATTCAAAATTGCATGTTCAAAAAAAGTAAATAAAAATTGAACTTACATTCGCTACTATTACTATTTAACAGGGGTTTTAAATATGCATTAATTTTATTTCAATTTATATCTTGAATATTTAAAACAATTACTTTTAATTATTTGAGTTTGATACAGAATAATCAATAATAGAAAAGTGAGTAGTTATTTTGCCAAAATAAAAGAGAAAACGGATAAATAAATATAGTCGCAAATTTTAAAAATAAAATAAATGATGTAGGTTTACAGATATTAAAACATATTTAAAATATGCCAATAGCCTAATTAAAATGCTTCTTCACAAATGAAAAAAAATATTCTAATCCTTTTGTTTTTTTGCAGCTTACATGTAAATGCGCAGACCGTTCCAAATTTTGATCAGATAAAACTGGAAAAAGCTACTGATTTTAAAGCAGCAGAACCCTTTGTTTTGCAAACTGCCAATTACCTGCTTACTACTCCAATCATCAAGGACAACTCAGATAGGTTAACCTCTCTAAAATTTATTAGTAAATGGATGAACGGGACGCCAGATCACTCCTATGTTTTTACTGATGTGCCAGAAAAAATAGGCAGGGATAATGATCTTTTGGGACTTTTTATGGCAGCGATGGCAAAATACTCACTAGATAATAAGGCTGTATCTAAAGATGCCAAACTGGTAAAATTGAATGCACTTAAAATGCTATTGGATTATTGCGAGATAAAAGAAAACAATGTTCGCATGACAAAACAATTAAAGAAAATATCCGAAGCCAGAATGAAAGGGCAAATGGAAGAAAGTTTTTAATAAACTGTTCCTATGTAGTGCAGGCAACTAATTGTAAAAAACAATCAATATATTTTTCTAAAGATATTGATACGTAGGAAAGATTTATAAAAAAATAAAGTGGCGCAGAATTTTTGACTGCGCCACGCAAACTATTTTGAAACTTCAGGTTCAGACTTTACAATTTTTTTCTTAACTGGAACAGCTTTTTTAGCTGGAGCAGCTTTTTTTACTGGATCAACTTTCTTTACAGGTATAAGAGTTTTCTTTTCACTGGTTTTTTTAATTCCAGCAATTAATAACTTGGCTGCTTTTTTAATTCTTCTCTCAAATTTTTTTTCTCCTAATTGTTCTTTTAAAGCTGGTAATGCAGTTTGTAATTGTACAATTATAGTTTGTATTGTCTTGTCTTTGGTGCTGGTTGATTCCTTTGTTGTTGTCTTTTTTATTGTCATTGTTACTAGATTTTGTTTAAATGATAACGCAAACTTAATATAAGAATTGAATTTCCAATGTTAATTTTTTGTAATTAGTCTTTTTGATAAATCAAAAAAAAGACTAAGTAATGTTTAATAGATCATTATCTTATGCATTGGTTTTAATAAAAAAAATCTTAGGCCCGCTACATAATTTTAGAAATGTCGTTATTTTCCATTATAATTTTTTAGTTTATAAATATAAAATTTACGACAGATTACACCGGCTCTTTTTTGTTCTATTATTTCCGGGGTTAAAATTATTTGAAATACCGTTCCGTAGGTTTCCAGTACATTAAAATAATTTTCAGATGAAACGATGCAATAAGCATCATCACCCTGCAGCAATTTTTTTCTTTTATTATTAATCCATGCATATTGATGTATATCATTTGTATCCGCTACTGCAATCAAATCTTTTTTTAAGGGTAAACCAATATAATAATCAATGTGTGCGGCAGTAAACCACCTGTTGGATATTATTACAGCAGTAGGCTTCATTAAACCTGATTGTGCATCCAATTGTATAATTTTTGTAAACGGTTCTTTAACCGCCGCCCATCCATACATATCTAATGTAAAATCACCTTCACCCAATTGTTGCTTATCTTTTTTACCAAGGGTGCCAGGGAAAAAATTTATTATCAAAATACCTGCTACTACAATTGTACTTAATAATATTGTGGCAATCAACAACGGTTTTGGCATTGTTCTTTTTTGTAATACACTGGCTGATTTTTGAACAGAAAAATAACTGGCTGTTAATAAAATTATTCCACTGTAAGCTGGTCCTGTCCAATGTGGAAGCACTTCTTTAAAGAAAGAAACAATTGTTGCAATAAAAACCAATGGTAACGCAGAAAATAATAGCAATCGTTTATGCGATACAGAAACAGGAAGTTTATTTTTAAATGCTGTCACCGTTCCTACAACGAGAAAGGGAAAAATTACTGGGTTAAAATACAAAAGCTGTCCTATAAAAAAAGTTAAAAAGGAGTCTAAGTTTAATCCGCCAGTTGCAAAATCTACTCTTTTACTGTGGTACAAATAGGTTACAAAATGGTTGTCAATATTCCATTGAATAACAGGATAGAAAAACAATATAGTTATTATGCCCGCAATATAAAGTATAGGTTGTTTAAGCCACTTTGAATTATAAAAAGGCACATATAACAAAAAGCCCAGCCATAAAAAAGATGTATGAATTTTACAAAGCATACCAATACCTGCAATTATGCCAAACAATAGAAGGTCTCTCTTTTTTAGGTTATTGATATTTTCATTTTCTGTAATCCTAATCATCAAATACAAACCTGCAACCCAGCAAACCATTTGTGGAGAATCAGGTAAAATAAATGTGCCGGCAATAATACTTCCGTAAATAGTTGCAGTGTAAATTACTGCTGCTAAAAATCCGGTATACTCATTGTTTAATTTTTTACCGCTTAAAAAAAGCAACCAGGTAGTAATTGCTGCGGATATGATGGCTCCAAGACGAATAAAAAATTCATGATCCAGTAAAAGGTTAACGGTGGTAAAACGTATTAGCCAGCCAACCATGGGAGGGTGGTCAAAATAATTCCATTGTAGGTATTGTGCATACATACGATAATACACTTCATCATTACCCAGTTCAATAGTTGCTGCAATAATACTGCGTACCAATGTGGCAATAACAATTAATAGCAGCGTTTTCTTTTTATAATTCAAACGAGTTTAATTAAATGTGAACAAAAAATTGACAAAATAATTCCAAAAAAAAACTATGCCAATTACCACCAATTTTAATAAATAAAAATTGTTTTTTGCATTTTTAACAAGCAGGTATAACAACAAATTGTTTATGAGTAAACCTGTTACCGATACCAGTATAAATTTTGCAAATTGCCCTGCAAATGGATGCGTATTGTTTTCAAAAGTCCAGTACCGGTTTAGTAAAAAATTATTAATTACGGCTAAGCTAAACCCCAATGAATTTGCTAGATATTTATTTAACTTTAATTGTTCTTTACAAATCCAGGTAATGGAAAAGTCAATACACATTCCAATTAAACCTACTAACCCAAATTTTAAAAACTGGCCACTTATTATTTTGTTCATACTGTTTTTGCTTCAGAAGTGGATGATAAAGTATTATCAGAACTTGCTGTATTCTTTTTTTGTTTTGAACGTTTTGTAAAAGTTGTATGATATACAAGATGAACTGAATAAATAGCGGAAATAATTCCAAGAAATGCGCCAACAATAACATCTGTTAAAAAGTGTTGTGCAAGATAAATACGTGAATAACCTACAAGTGTTGCGACAATTAATATTGGTAACTGCCAGTTTTTATTTTGTATGATTACTGCTAATACAGTTGCTATAGCAAATGCAGATGCAGTATGGCCTGATGGAAAACTGGAGTTATTTGAAAGTGTAACCCCATCAATAAATTGCGAGTACTGACCGCTTGTAAAAAACAATTTTGGCCTTGGAGAAATAATCAGATTCTTTAATATCTGAACCAATAACCCAGAAATTAAAAAAGATAATAGTATTGCTAAAGCTTGTTTCTTTTTTTTGTAAAAAAAAAGAAACACTACTATGCAAAGGGTAAAAAAGCCATCACCTACATGGGTATAAAATATAAAAAAATCATTTAACCACTTGGTATGATATTGGTTAAGCAAAATAAAACTTTCGCCTTTACCATAGACCAATAACAATAAACATCCCCAAAAAAATAGCAGAGTAAGTACTGAAAAATAGCACTTCCATTTGCGGAAATATAAAGAGACTTTCATTATAATATAATTTGAAGAAATACAACCATTGCATGCGGTAAATATTTCAACATTATTGAATTGGGATAAGCCAATGTTATTAAATTAATTCAATTTTCTAATGATATTTTTTACCATTACTTCTCCCAGAAAAATTAAAAATCCTGATTTAAATACATTGCGTGATTTTAAACAAAGCACAATTCAATCTGAATAAGTATTTTGCCTAAAATTGTAATTTCAAAGATATGTAATTTATAAAAAGTAGTTTTTTAATCTCTTAAAACATTTTATAGATTGGAAGTACAGAATAATAAAAAAATGTAATCCTGGTTAGTCTGTTATACAAGGAAACTGTGCTGTAATTATATTACACAAATTTAAACCCGTATTTTTATTGAAATTTTTGGTTATAACATAAATAGTGTTTCTACAATTGTAGAAAATACCAACTACTAATCATTTTTTATACAATAGTAACAACAATGAAAAAGACAATCACCGGGTATCACCTTGGCGACAGGATTGATCTGAAAGAATTAAAAAATAATCTGGCTTACAATTGCATTTATGCTGATCCGACAGAACTTATGTACGAGGTAGAAAATATTTCCTATTTCGGTATTTTCGATTACGGTAGTATTGTTTTTTTTGGCGTAGATAACAGTGAACAAACAAGGATCATCAACACTGTAAGAACGATTTTAAAACTGGATAGTGCAGAACTTAAGCGGGAAAATTTTGATGTTGAGATAGATCCTAACGCATCTTACAAAGTAATTTTTGACAGGCTAATCATTAAGGAATTAAGCATTGATATTGCTAAGATCATTATGCTCAATATTGCTCAATCAGTCGCATTGGATTATTACATTGAGCAATCAACTATTTTATTGAGCCAAACTTATCAGTTTAGTCTTGAATTGGAAGAGAAAGGGAAATTTTCTATTAAGGGAAAAAGGTTGTTGAAATTTATTGGTAGACTATTAAATCTAAAAAATAAAATTACTCAAAATATTTACATATTTGATAGTCCCACTTTAACCTGGAATGATGAACACCTCAATATCATCAATACCGATCTCAGCAGGGAATTGGATATTAAATTACGACATACCAGTTTGCAGGATAGTTTAAGTACTGTAAGAGAAAATCTTGAGATTTTAAAAGACATTAATCAGCATTCGCATAGTAGTAAGCTGGAATTGATTGTGATTGCCTTAATTGCAATAGAAATTTTAAATATCATTATTACAAAGTTGTTGTAATAATGATGTTTTTCATCATTATTACTTAAAGTCAATTTTTGAAGATGTAATAAAAGTTTTTCCAATAGTATTAAAATTGTACATAAAATCTAGTATTGGCTTTCCAAATAAACCATCAAAAATAAAATTGTAATAATCTATATGCATAATTAATTTTACATTTTAACAAAAGTTGGAGAAGTTGTTGAATAGAAGTATAAAAAACGGAATGAATTCTAAATATTTTGCCTTTTTTGCTATTTTAATAACTGCAGTGTCGTTTAGCTGTAGTAAAAAAACACTTCCAGTTACCAATACAACTGCTGTTGTAAATACAAATGCGGATGCTACAAAAAAAGTGGTTGTCAAAAAAAAGGTTCGGGAAGTTGTGCCAAAAGTAATTACCGTAAATGATTTGAGTGCAAAAAAGACTGTTGATGGCAGGTTGTATTATGACTTGGAAGGTCGCCGTTACTGGCGCAATAAAATAGATGGAAAATACTATTTATACAATAAAGGAATGTATAAAAATGATGCATTTAAGCCAGATTAAATTTCAATTTTTAATTTTAAAAAATAAGTTCTAACAGTCAAACTTCTAAGAGGGTTCGGAATTTATCTCTACGTCACTTATTGCAAGCAATTTTTAAAAGCCTTTTTTGTAAGAAATCCTTCCATCTTTTTTCGATTAAACTATTTAACCGTATTTAATTTATTAATTTCTTGACCGAGAGTTATAAAACAATTGGCTTGTGTATTTTCTTCATGAATGCTCGTCAATTTAGAAGCATAATATTCGTCTAAAAATGATTCTGTGCCAGTCCAGATAGTTTGCATAATACCTTTAAAATGGTATTTTATTTTTGGCTTTGCTGATTGCCTGTATGCAATCATATCTTTTGTTTGTTCAATAGCAACAACGGTGTTTCGCCAAGTACAGGTAATTACTTTAAACCCTTTGCCGGCAAAATATAAAGCGGTTTGTTCGGCCTTGTCGTAATGCCAATCGCAAATAACAACATCTTTCAAAATAAGATTGATGGCGTTATATGTATTATTAAAACTTCCTTCCCACTCACCAATGCCGGTGCTTTTGCCATCAATAAGTCGGTCGCCCCATATCCATAATTTTCGCTTTTTTAACGCCAAGTGATTTCTAATGGTGTTTACTTCACCTGCAAATAATATGGCTTTGTCCTTATCAGAACACCTGGGACATTTAGCATCGCCTAAGTAAAAAACTTCATCCATACCTGCATGAAAAGCAGTTGCTTCAAGTACATCACAAATTTCATCTACCAAATCAAAAACAATGGCATGCACTTCGGGATGCAGGGGGCAGTAACTTTTGCAATACAAACTATCCGGATTTGGCCAAACATATGCTACGGGCATTTCAACATGCGGCGTTTCATCAAACTGCGGATATATTTTTAAAAGATTTTCAATTCTACCTGCCCAAGACTGGTGCCCTAATAAATTGATTTGTGGAATAAGTTGGATGTTATTTTTTTTACAGGCACTTACCAATTGTTGCACATCCTGTTTTGAAAGGGCAATGCTGTCGCGGAGTTCGGGATGGCTTTCAAACTGATAATTATAATCTATCCTTAGTATAAGAGTATTAATTTTATTTATAGTTAATTCTTCATTTATAAATTTTACAAACCTTTCCAGGTTTTGGGGTTTTGGAGCTGAAATACAAAAACTTCTTACTGGCAATAAATTATCCAGCTGTGGTTGAGCCGCAGCATAGTTTGTAAATAAAAATAAATATAAAAAGAGAAAGAAATAATATTGAAAAGTATGCGTAGTCTTCATTTAGTATTTTTTAGTTTTAAATGCGTGTATGTAAGTACAAATTGTTGTGTTTTAGCTAGCGTATTTTTAATATTTAAAGATAGCTGTAAATCTGTTAGACTGATTTTAAAAATAATAATTTGCATACTATTTTTATTTATTACTGATAGTTTATTTGGATGTTTAAAATATCAGATAGCTTATACATAAAACGTATAATTATCGGATTCTTCTTTATAACCTACTTCAATTTCAGGATTTTTTTCGCCACAGTATTTAATTGCATTGGTTAACAGGTTTACAAATAACTCATTGATTAGTATTTTGTTGACAATTACAGCCGGCAATGGATTTATAGTAATTACAGCATAGCTTTTATCAATATTTTCTTTTAGCATTTTAGTAATTTAAGTCATCAATTCGTTTAGGTCGGTGATTGTAAATTGTTCCCTATTATAATCTAATCTGGAATAATGCAGCAAGTCGTTGATTAAAACCTTCATCCTGCCTGCCCCTTCAATAGCAAAATTAATATACTGTCTTGTGCTATCTTCCAAATGGCTATTAAGTTTTTTTTCCACCAATCCTAAAAACTGCTCACTATCCGCAACGGCTCCTGCAAATCATGACTAGCTACAAAGGCAAAATTTTCGAGATCGGTATTGGAATTTTTTAATTCGGTTGATTTTTTTTTTCAACGTCAGTTCAATCTGTTTTCGTTCGGTTATATCCAGCATAAAACCACTCCATGATGCATTTTTGCCAGGTGAGTTAAGGTTTATCCTCGAGGTCATTTGAATCCACTTTAATTGTCCAGAACTTGTAATAATTCTAAATTCTGAATTAAATGTTTCCCCATGCTGGGTAGTTATAGCATCTTGCTGCTGTAGTCGTTGTAAATCATCCTTGTGAATTATGTTCCATAATAAACTCACATCTGCGAGCAAGTCCTTCTCATTCAATTCCAATAAATCATAACAACTCGGGGCTAAATAACGAAATTGATTCTTACCGTTAGAATTTAGGATGTAATCATAAAGTATTACCGGCAAAGTGGTTGCCATGTGATTGTATTGGCGCTGACGTTCAAGCAGCGAATCTTCCATTTTCTTTCATTCAGTAATGTCAGTATGTTAAATGATAACATTCGTTAATTTACCTTTTTGATTAAATATAGGATAGGCCCAATTTTGATACCACGCTTTCTTTTTTTTCTTCACTTCATTATTTTGCGATAAGACAGTTAACCCAATATCGTAGTATGCTTCCCAAGTGCAAGGCTTTCCTTTATAAAATACATTTTTGAGGTGTGAAATAACACTTGTTCGTTTAAGTTCTTCATTTTGAAATATGTTATACAACTTACCTTCTATATGCTCCGGTTTTACACCAAATGTTTCACTAAATTTGGAATTTATCTTTTCACACCATCCTTCTGCATCAAGTATTTGAATGCTCATAGATGATTGCATAAACATTTGCTCAAAGAAATACTTTGGTTGAGTTAATTGCGCTTCCATCTGCTTGCTGTCACTAACGATTTTTGCTTGCACTAACGGCTCTGAAAGGGCTTCTGTTTTGATTTTAAACTCAAATTGAGTTGTTTCAATTTCTTGAATGAGTTGCGCAGTTTCGGTAGAATTTGCTAAAGTTGCTGAAATCGCAATTAGCTTTTTTAATAGTGGGGAAGCTTGCCGAATTTGCTTTTTGGCACTTGGTTTTTCTTGTTCACTTTTCATAACGGACTATTTATTTTAAAACGGTATTTTTTTTGAATAAATTTTCATTTTGCTTTTTATTTTACGATAGTAAAATATTTCATGTGTTATAGTTGATAACATATGAAATATTCTTTTTACAATCGAAACAGCCTTTTTTACGGTTGATTAATTTTATTTTTAAAATATTGGTATTTCAAACTTTAAGAACAGAAAATAATACTATATGATTTTAAGTTTATGAAAAAAAACAGTTAATCCAAAAGGGATAATAAAAAGGAATCAAAAACATTAATCACCTAAAAACAATTGCACAACGGGCTAGTAAAGTAAACTAAGACGATACCCAGATAAATATTACACATTTTTGTACGATAGTTTTAGATAATTATAAAAATTTATTAAGCAGGTAAATTATAAACAACAATATTACAGAGTGTAAAAAGGTGAAACTACTTAAACAAAAAATGAACGCAGGTACAACTGTTTATTAAATTACCTGTAAACTAAAATACCCTAAAAAGGAGAAGTATATATTTTTTATAAATGATAACGGAATAGCAATTAATATTGGATATTTTCATAATTTTTTTGTAATATTTTCATAACTCTAGGTAAAAGTAAAAATCTTTGGACGGATATAGGATTGGCACCCTGCAAAATATAGTTAACATTTACTATGGAAAAATATGGGTTGAATCTGAAGGGGTACAGGTAGTGCTATTTATTTTACTATCTTCCATTTATTGGTAGAAACAACCGAGCATTATAAAATTTTTTGTATGCAGCCACCTATTTTTCCCAAATTAAACTTCGTTTTATAAGGGGAAAGTTTTCTTTCATTACGTTCGGGCTACATCGTTTTAAATTTGTTTACTCCGTCAGTATTTAACGGAAGTTGTATTATATTTTACTTCGTACTAAAAAAATCGGAACTTTTTATTTTGGTACATCAGCATGCTAAGAACCATACCTATTTTTTGTAGTATTTGAATAGCCGTATATTTACTAAAATTATTATTGCCATTTAAAATTAACTGCTAATTGCTTTCTTATAACAATTTTATAAAATGCCTGCTAAGCCAGCTATTACTTTTTAGCATAAATCAACATGCTAATTGCCAAAATTATATTTTTGCACAACTCAATGGTTCACCTATTAATACAAGTGGTTGGAGCCTTCAGGGAGATGCACAAGTAGCTTCCATTGTAGAAAGTGGCAATACGGAATTGCTAATCTGTTCAAGCAAAGGAGCAAGTGGCGCTGCATTTTATAGCCAGCCAATTAACCTTTCTCTATGCAGCAAATGGAAGGCAGCATTTGATTTTAGGCTGTTTGATGGAACAGGTGCCGATGGTTTGGCTTTTTGTTTTTTGGATACGCCTCCATCAGGCTTTATAACTGGTGGCGGCCTTGGTATACCCAATGCCGCCAATGGTTTAAAAGTATGTTTTGATACCTGG
The DNA here is from genome assembly GCA_025352695.1 of Ferruginibacter sp. Taxonomy (GTDB): domain Bacteria; phylum Bacteroidota; class Bacteroidia; order Chitinophagales; family Chitinophagaceae; genus Ferruginibacter. The sequence goes on from JANXSK010000056.1 coordinate 32,099, forward strand.
AATAATTGCATTCCATTTAATGCTTCAACGGTACACCAAAATATGCCAAAAATAGAAATTAGGTGGGGAAAGGGTTACAATGATACCAATGGCGAATGTGCTAACCTGCCAACAAGGGATAACAGCGATGGAAAGTTATCTTTCATTCGTTCAGGCATTTACAATCACGCCATGATAACGTACGATAATGGCAATATACAGGTGTTTGTAAATGATAGTTTGTACTTAACCGGTTTTCAGCAATTTGATTTTGCCGGGTATCTTGGATTTACTGCCAGCACAGGTGGTTATACCGACAATCACTCTATAAAAAATGTGGTAATATATACAGAGATGCCACCATCAATTGCAGGCTATGCAGGCAGCAATTATAGCATTTGCCCGAAAGATAGTTTGCAGATTGGTGGTCTTTCAAATGAAGCGTATGCTTATTCCTGGTTTCCATCAACCGGATTAAGTAATCCGTCAATTGCGGCTCCATTTTTACAAATTACCAATAATTCCGGCAATACACAACAGCATATTTATTATGTAAAAACAGCCTTTAAAAATAGGCCGGGTTGTGCTTCAATAGATAGTGTGCAAATCAAAGTATTCCCAAATCCAATTGTTCAATTTATTTCTCCTCAAATTTGTCTTAATGATGCCATCGCTCAATTTGCTGATAGTAGCTTTACCACTGATAGCACAACGTTACCATTTAAATACGAATGGAATTTTGGGGACACTAATGCACAATCAGGTAATTTAAACAGCTCGGTTGCACAAAATCCCAATCACCATTATAATGCTGCCAACAATTATACAGTAGGGCTACAAGTTACCAATAGCAAAGGTTGCACCGATAGTGTTTTAAAAGTATTTACGGTTAACGGGGCTGTACCCAAAGCCATTTTTAATGTAACCAATTCAACTGGTTTATGCAGCAACCAGGTAGTGGAGATAATCAATCAAAGTGCTGTTGATTTTGGGGCCATCACTAAAGTGCAATTATTTTGGGGCGATACAGCCAGTAAATCATATATAGATGATCAACCATTTTTCGGTAAAAAATATTCGCATCAATATCCGAATCCCGTTGCTTCAGATATTGTCAATTATACCATTAAGATGTTTGCTTTTTCCGGTATTTCATGTGAGCAGGAATTAAGCAGGCAGGTATCTATTCTTCCCAGCCCGTATATACAATTTAGTAAACTGGCTACTGTATGTGATAATGCTTTCCCTGTTGATATTAAAACTGCGGCTCAGGTAAATAATTTGTCTGGTATTTTTGCATATTTTGGAACTGGTGTATCAGCAAATGGATTATTTAATCCGCAGCTGTATGGTGCCGGAGTTACGCAAATTTTATACAAATACTCTGCTGCAAATAGTTGTATTGATTCCGGTTTTCAAACTATTAATATACTTGCTTCTCCTTTGGTAAATGCTGGTCCTGATTTATTTGTATTAAAAAATGAAAGCTTTACTATTAATGCCACCGCCACTGGTACTAGTTTGCAATATAAATGGTATCCACCAACCTATTTAAATAGCGTGGCGTTGCTTAACCCTTTTTGTAAACCAGCTGAGGATATACACTACCAAATTACCGCTACGGATAATGCAGGTTGCAGTAATAGTTCTAGGGTTTTTGTAAAGATTTTATTAGATCCGCTTATACCCAATGCGTTCACACCAAATGGTGATGGCCTTAATGATTATTGGCGTATCAAATACCTTAATTTTTATCCTGATTGCGAAGTGAGTATTTTTGATCGCTATGGCCATTTAGTTTTTTATTCCAAAGGCTATGTTAATCCATGGGATGGTACCAATCAAGGTCAACCAATGTCGGGCGGCACTTATTGCTATATCATCAATACTAAAAAACAAAAACATATTTTTACAGGGTATTTAGTATTGATAAGATAATTACTAAAAACTAAAAGGAGTTTGGGTTAGTAGCTTTGAACTTTAGGTAAACTGGAGTTTTTATTTTGCAGAAATTATGTTTGCAGGATTTTATAAATATCAATATGTAATTTGAAGAATTAACCCAGTGCATAAAAGATAATAAAAAAAGGCGCAAACTTATCAGTTTTACTGTAATTAAAATATTGTAAAAATTCTGTGATTAAAAATCCCGGTAATGTATATGCATAGTATTGTCTAAATAGTTTTAGCAAAGGTTTAACCTAATTTTATATTTAAAATTAGGTTAAACCTTTGCAATATTCCATTATGAAAATAGCATTGCATATTTATTGAGTTAACATGCCTATTTAATTAAATCAAAATAGATAATCTTCATCGATATGTTATAAATTAATCACAACTTCAATTGTGTTACTGCTAGTTACATTAAATTACTTAGTCGTCCCTCAAAAAGTATATAAAGTAAGTGCCATATTGATGTTAAGCACATATTGTGCGCAAAATATTTGCAGGATATTTGCTAAAAGTAAAAAAAGCTTGCAAATTTATAGATGCTTACTAGCCAAAAACACATTCCTTACTTAGGGTCTGCTGATTAAGAAGCCCTGATATTTTTTCGATTTTTTTTCCTCCATCAAGCCAATCGCATTTTTAATTTCATGTTCCAATACATTGAAACACCATGCTGAATAAGTCAGCCACTTTACCCAATACGATACCTTCCCGGTTAGTTTAACCAGGT